>CAZYYR010000068.1:1318-10990 GCA_964651465.1 uncultured Nitrosospira sp. | reverse complement strand
ACCATCTTCGAGAAAGGCGTGCCGCCTCAGTTCCGGCTGTATCTCTACGAGAATGGCAAATCGCTTGCGCCCTCCGCGGCAAAAGTGACAGTCACGCTGTCGCGCCTTGGTCGGTCAGCGCAGATCTTCACGTTCAGGCCGGAGGCCGGCTATCTGATCGGCGACCAGCCAGTGGAGGAGCCTCATTCCTTCGAAGTAGCAATATCAGCCGAAAGGAAGGGAAAAACACTGCACTGGGAATACAGCCAGGTCGAAGGAAGGGTGGAAATACCGGATGAAATGCTCGGCAGCATGGGCATCGAAATCGCTGCGGCAGGGCCGGCCGTCCTCCAACCGGCGCTGAAGCTGCCCGGGGAGATCATTTTCAACGAGCATACCGTCGTCCAGGTGGTGCCGCGTCTTGCCGGTATCGTAACCACGGTCTATCGCCACCATGGCCAGCAGGTAAAGAAAGGCGACGTCATGGCCGTCATCGAAAGCCAGGCATTGGCCGAGCTGCGTACCCAGCACCTGGTTGCCCGGAAACGATTGGGCCTGGCGAGAATCACGTTCGAGCGGGAAAAACAGCTGTGGGAGGAAAAGATCAGCGCCAAACAGGACTATCTTGCTGCAGAGCAGGCAATGAGCGAAGCGGAAATCGCCCTGGAGCTCGCTTCCGTCAAACTGCGTTCCCTGCGGGCCTCGCCCAAAGCAGGCCCGCATGACGGGGCTCTGGCCCGCTACGAAATCCAGGCTCCGATCTCGGGGCTCATCATCGACAAGACTGTTGCGCAAGGGCAATCCCTCGCTGCGGATACACCGATCTTTATTGTTGCCGACATCTCGACCGTATGGGCGGCCATCACGGTCTACCCGAAAGATCTCGGTGTGGTGAAGGTCGGCCAGAAAGCCACCATCAAGGCAACTGCATCGGACATCCAGGGCATGGGCACTGTCCGGTACGTCACGACATTGATCGGCGAGCAGACGCGCACCGCGACTGCGCGCATAGAACTCGACAATCGGGAAGGCAACTGGCGTCCGGGCATGTTCGTGAATGCGGAGGTGGTGGCCGAGGAAATCCGGGCACCCGTTGCCGTCTCGGCCGACGCCATTCAAACCGTGAATGACTGGACCGTGGTATTCGGCCGCTACGGAGAATACTTCGAGGTGCGACCGCTGGAACTGGGACGCAGCGACGGGAAGATGATCGAAGTGCTCGAAGGGTTCCACGCAGGAGAGAAGTACGCCGTCGGCAACAGCTTTGCCCTCAAGGCCGAACTGGGCAAATCCGGTGCAGCGCATGACCATTGAACGTGCCGACGCCGTGGCACGAATGATCGATCCCCCTGCCGGGCCGGCGCAATCGAGCGGATGAAAACATGATCGAACGTATTCTGCAGACATCCGTGCATCATCGCTGGCTCGTCCTGATGGGCGTGGCGGCGATGGCCATCCTCGGCATCTACAGCTACCAGAAGCTGCCCATCGATGCGGTCCCGGACATCACCAACGTACAGGTGCAGATCAA
This sequence comes from uncultured Nitrosospira sp., assembly GCA_964651465.1. GTDB lineage: Bacteria > Pseudomonadota > Gammaproteobacteria > Burkholderiales > Nitrosomonadaceae > Nitrosospira. Next base: position 9,480 of record CAZYYR010000068.1, on the reverse strand, counting down.
TACCCGTGCGCCAGGATACTCGCCGGTGGAAGCGGAACAGCGAGTGACCTTTCCCATGGAAATCATCATGGCCGGCCTGCCCGGTCTCCAATATACGCGCTCCCTTTCCCGCTATGGATTGTCGCAGGTAACCGTGATCTTCAAGGATGGGACCGACATCTACCTTGCCCGCCAGCTGGTGAGCCAGCGGCTGCAGGAGGCGAAAGGCCGCCTTCCTGCCGGGGTCGAACCAACGATGGGGCCCATCACCACCGGTCTCGGCGAGATTTTCATGTGGACGGTGGATGCCGGGAAGGATGCAAGGAAAGCGGACGGCAGAGAATATGACACCACCGACCTGCGCGAAATCCAGGACTGGATCATCCGGCCACAATTGCGCATGGTGCCGGGCGTTACGGAAATCAACACCATCGGCGGTTATGTCAAGCAGTTCCACGTTGCGCCCTATCCCGAAAAGCTGATCTCGTTCGGTTTGACGCTGCAGGATGTGGTCACTGCGCTGGAGCGCAACAACCTCAACATTGGCGCGGGCTACATCGAAAAAAGCGGCGAACAGTATCTGGTGCGCCTGCCAGGCCAGGTTGGAAACCTGGAGGAAATCGGCAACATCATGCTCGGTTCGCGGGGAGGAACCCCCATACGCGTCGAGGATGTGGCGGATATCCTGATCGGCAAGGAACTGCGCACCGGTGCCGCCACGCAGGACGGCGAAGAAGTGGTGCTGGGTACGGCCCACATGCTGATCGGCGCAAACAGCCGCGAGGTCTCCCAGGCGGTGGCGGAAAAACTGGGGGAAATCAATCGTACATTGCCTGAAGGGGTCATTGCCACGCCGGTTTATGACCGCACCACACTGGTGGATAAAACCATCCGGACCGTTGCGACCAATCTGACTGAAGGCGCGATACTGGTCATCGTCGTTTTGTTCCTGTTCCTGGGCAACCTGCGCGCGGCGCTCATCACGTCGCTCGTCATTCCGCTCTCGATGCTGTTCACTTTCAGCGGCATGGTGGTCAATCAGGTCAGCGCGAATCTGATGAGCCTGGGCGCGCTGGACTTCGGCCTCATCGTGGATGGCGCCATCGTCATCGTGGAGAACAGCATACGCCGCCTGGCCCAAGAACAGGCTCGCCTCAAGCGGGAGCTGACAGCAGCCGAACGCATGACGCTGGTGTTCGATGCGACACGAGAGACACGGCGCGTGCTCATCTACGGGGAACTCATCATCATGGTGGTTTATTTTCCCATCTTCACGTTGTCCGACATCGAGGGAAAGATGTTCCATCCTATGGCCCTCACCGTCGTTACAGCCCTGCTCGGCGCCATGATTCTTTCCGTGACATTCGTTCCCGCAGCAATCGCGCTTTTTCTTTCCGGCAAAGTGGCGGAAAGGGAAAGTCCGGCAGTGGCGTGGGCAAAAAAAATCTACTTGCCTGCCTTGAAGGCCGCTTTGCGCAACAAGGGCCTCACCGTCACGTCAGCCGTGGTGATCGTGACACTGTCCGCCCTGCTCACGACAAGAATGGGCAGTGAATTCATTCCCAGCCTCGATGAGGGGGACATCGCGCTGCATGCAATCCGCATTCCCGGCACCAGCCTGACTACCGCCATCGAGATGCAGAACGAACTGGAGAAAGCCATCAGGTCGTTTCCTGAAGTCGAACGCGTCTTCACCAAGATCGGAACTGCCGAGATCGCAACCGACCCCATGCCCCCAAGTGTCGCGGACGTTTTTGTCATGCTGAAACCACGCTCGGAATGGCGGGCCCAATACCGTACGAAAGCGGAACTCGTAGCCGGGATCGAACAGGCAGCGAGGAAAATACCCGGAAACAACTATGAGTTTACCCAGCCGATCCAGATGCGCTTCAACGAACTGCTGTCCGGCGTGCGGGCGGATGTTGCGGTGAAGGTATTCGGCGACGACATGGATACCCTGTTTGCCGTGGCCGGGCAGATCGAAGGACTCCTCGAAACCGTTCCTGGCGCGGCAGACGTCAAAACCGAGCAGATCACCGGACTGCCGGTACTGACGATCCAGCCGGATCGTGAAAAACTGGCACGCTACGGACTGAATGTGGCGGATGTGCAGGATGCCGTGGCAGCCGCGGTTGGCGGACAGAACGCCGGCACTATTTTTGAAGGTGACCGGCGCTTCGAGCTCCAGGTCCGGCTTCCCGAGCGCCTGCGCGGCGATATCGACGCGCTCAGGCGTCTGCCCATCGCCCTTCCGATCCCCAATACTGCCCCAAGTATCGCCCCTAATGCCGGCGGCGTTACAGGTACTGTGCATCCTGCACTGGCAGCCTATGTGGCATTGGACGAGGTCGCGAGCCTCGAAGTTGTCCAGGGGCCCAACCAGATCAGCCGGGAGAATGGCAAGCGCAGGGCCGTGGTTACAGCCAACGTACGTGACCGGGATCTGGGTTCTTTCGTCGAAGAAGCCGAAGCGCTGGTGGCGGAAAAAGTACGTATCCCGCCGGGTTACTGGCTGGCATGGGGTGGACAGTTCGAACATCTGATTTCCGCCGCGGAACGGCTTCGGATAGCGATTCCCCTGGCCCTGGGACTGATCCTGATGCTGCTTTACGCCATGTTCGGGAATTTCCGTGACGGATTGCTGATGTTCTCCGGTGTCCCCTTCGCCTTGAGCGGCGGGGTACTGGCGCTATGGCTGCGCGATATCCCTCTATCCATTTCCGCGGGGGTCGGATTCATCGCCCTCTCGGGCGTGGCTGTCCTGAACGGCCTGGTCATGCTTTCGTTCATCCGGCATCTGCAAGCACAGGGCCAGCCGCTGGACGACGCCATCACGAACGGCGCACTTGCCCGGCTGCGCCCTGTGCTGATGACGGCGCTGGTCGCAGCACTGGGGTTCGTCCCCATGGCACTGGCCACCGGAACGGGTGCCGAAGTCCAGCGGCCACTGGCCACGGTGGTCATCGGCGGCATATTGTCTTCCACCGCCCTAACCCTGCTGGTGCTGCCGGTGCTCTACCGCCTTGTCCATGACGAAATGCATGGAAGCCGCGTGCCTGCCGGATAGGCGGATCTTACGGGCAGGGTTTTCGCAGTTCACCCACTGTGCGGCCAATCTTGCGGCGAAGAAGTGAACGCAGCGTCGTTCCTTCCGCATACCCGACCTGAGCGGCAATCTGTTCGAGACTCTCATTGCTCGTCCTCAGGAGATGGATCGCCTGCTCCACACGCAGATCCTGGAAGTATGAAAGCGGAGATTTCCCCAGCACGGCCCTGAGGCGGCGGGACAGCGTTCTTTCGCTCGTGCCGGCTGCCTTCGCCGCTTCGCTGAGAGAAAACCCCCGGTTCAGTCTGCCGCGCGCCCAGCGCTCGAACCGCTCCACCAGCGGGTCGGCGTGGGCCAGGTGATCGGAGATCGCAAAAATCGCCTGGGACGAGCGGGAATCGACGAGCAGATAGCGCGCGACGAGCGCCGCGAGGGCCGGGCTGCTGCGTCTGACGAGCCATAGCGCGAGATCGACATGAGCGAGTGCTGCGCCGGCGGTGACGAAATTCGACGAGCCTATCACCATGCGCGACTCTTCCAGTTTCACGTGGGGGTAGCGTTCCCGGAACAGCGGCGCCAGCCACCAGGAGGTGGTAGCCGCCTGGCCATTCAGAAGGAGGGACTCGCCGAGAACGAATGTTCCGGTGCACGCTGCCCCAACCATTGCGCCGTTGCTGGACAGCTCGCGCAAAATTCCCGCCGCATCCTGCGCATCAGATCGAGCAAGCGCCAAGCGCAGCGTCTCGGGGATTTTTGCTCCGAGTGCGGGAACCAGTACCACATCCGGTCTTCCGCTGTGCGAAGCCGAAGCGATTGCCGCAGGCACCGTGAACCCCAGGCTGGTGCGGATATTTCGGCCGGTTACGCTGATAATGGTGACATCAAAGTGGGTCGCAGGAGCACCAGCCAGGGCTGCCAGGTCGTTTGCGACATTGAAAGTATCCAGGAGACTGGACAATCCGGTGTCGAACACGCCATCAAGTGCAAGAACATGGATACGCATGGCGAGAATTATATCAAAAATGTCAATCCTGCCACTTGGCACCTCATCCTCCCTGTTTTAAAGTCCCGATTTCCACTACTCAATGTGAAGGAGAAGCTCGTGGTAAAAGTCGCTCTATTTGTAAAACTCCATGCGAAGCCCGGCAAAGAAACCGATGTGGCCAATTTTCTCCAGCAGGGACTTGCCCTCGCCAATCAGGAAACCACCACGCCGGTCTGGTTCGCGCTGCGCCTGGGTCCCTCCACTTTCGGCATTTTTGATGCCTTTGCCGATGAAACAGGCAGATCGGCACATCTGTCCGGACCTATCGCGGCGGCGTTGATGGCAAACGCCGCCGATCTGCTGGCTCAACCTCCCCAGATCGAGCACGTAGATGTTCTGGGTGTCAAACTTCCGCAGTGAAAAACAGGCAGGGCGAGAGCGCGCATGCTTCGACCATTCGCTTTGCGACCGGGGACACCCGTGACTTGCCTGCCCTGCCACCCCCGTACCCACATACTGTCAGTACAGCAACAACCGCAACTCCGTCCCTGCTGCTGGAACGAACAGAGCACTCCCCTGCCGGTCATTAATTCTCCAGCTTGCCATAATCGCGCCTGATCTGTTATTGAACGGACGGGTTTTGGGTTAGAATGGATTTTTAGCCCTCCGCGCCGCCCCGGCGCACCTTCATGAAAAAAATTCGCGTCCCCCATCGCACCCGATCCGCTCGTGCCATTCAGGAACTGTCGCGTCTGGCCTCGGGACTCGCCGCATCCGGCAGCCGCATGGAAGACGCTTTCTGGGAAAGCCGCCTTGCGGCAAAGATACATGCCCAGTTGCGCACGGGAGACGATCAGAACCTGGAAGCCGCGCTGGATCAGCTCTACGATACCGATCCTTCCGGCTACAGCGAGTTCATCTATGCCATCGAAGCGGCAATCGAATGCAGCACTCTGATCCGCGAAGACAGGAATCATGACGTGCTGATGTTTGCCATGCCGATTCTCACATGGTCACGATTTTCCATCCCTTCCGGTCCGATCGCCGATACCGTGCTCGTACAGCTGCGGATGCAGCTGCAAGAACATGTGCTCGCGGCGGGCAGCCAGTTCGTGCTGGCCGATTGTCTCTTCAGCCCCGACCAGTTGCCGCGCGGCTATCATCTCACGCATGAACTGGCGCGCAAGCTGTGGACCGCCGCGCTGGCGGGAGAGCATGACGTACACATGAATCCGCGCCAGCTGGCCGAGACGGGGCGTTTTCTTTCCGATACGCGCTATCTTCTCGGCGCGATTGCGGTGCCGCAGGGCGGCCCCATGTTCCGCTGGCAACAAGGCGAGGAAACCACCGGAAGCAGAAGCGCGAATGCATCCGCTCCCGCAACCATGAAGGAGGAGATACTGGGAGCGTGGCAAACCCATGGAGGGGAAGCGTTGCGTCCGCTGTTCCAGGGATGCGGTTTTGAACTGCTAATGCCTGACGGCTTTTTTTCGGCCTGGCGTACGGCTGACCGGCTGGCCCGGCCCTACTCCATCCACGCAACCGTCGATTTTCTCCAAACCACCCTGAATATCCTCCCTGCGCGATTGCGGGCTGTAATCGCCCCGTTCCATGACCAGGGACTGGAAGAGTACCGGATCGCCTTCACCCTCAAGGACAAGAAAGACGTACTCTATGGCATCGTCTGGGCCTTGGTAGGCGATGAAGATGAGAACAGCGATACCGTCACGCAAATCGAAACCACCCTGCGCGACTGCGGCGTGACCCAGACGACTCTGCTGCAGATGCAATTCTTGCAGGAGTACTGCGAGGAGTGCGGCGCGCCCCTGTTTCCCAACCCGGACGGAGAAATGGTACACGCCGAGTTTCCGGAAGAAGGGGAAACAGCGCCCATACACCTGCATTGAAGCGGCCCGATTACAGGGAAGCCGCAAAGCCGCCGTCGCGCCAGCGGAGATTCGTTCAGCGCTTCCCAAGATATCTCCCGGATAATTTTCGGGAAAGAAACATGAATAGCGGATTCGTCAAACCAATAGGGAGCGACCGCAACTGATCCTTGGACAACGTCTCGAGGTTTCAGGATTTATGCGGTTATGATGCGGTTATCTGACTGTCCGGACGTTCATGCAAGCGGGTCGCATCGATCACGAGGCAAATTTCGTGCTGTAACATGCCTTGTTCCCGGAACATGCTATTTGAATCTGGTTGGATTTTGCTCCGGTACGCGCCATAATGACTAACAACTCCTGCCCCGGCATCGTTTCGCATGAAATTTCTCTTTGACCTCTTTCCGGTAATCCTGTTTTTCATAGCATTCAAGGTTTATGACATCTACGTAGCCACTGCGGTGGCCATTGTCGCCACCTTTGGCCAGATCGGCTGGGTATGGTTCCGCCACCGCAAAGTCGACAAGATGTTGTGGATCAGCCTGGTTCTCATTGTCGTCTTCGGCAGCGCGACACTGATCCTGCACGACGAGACCTTCATAAAGTGGAAACCCTCGGTTCTCTACTGGCTCTTTGCCGCTGTGCTGCTGCTCGCCCACGCGCTTTTCAAGAAAAACCTGATCCGCGCCATGATGAGAGAGCAGCTTACATTGCCGGAGCCGATATGGGCTCGCCTCAATGCCAGCTGGGCCGCTTTTTTCACGCTCATGGGTGCGGCCAACCTGTATGTGGCCTTCAACTATTCCACTGAAACCTGGGTCAATTTCAAGCTGTTCGGATTCATGGGCCTGATGCTGGCCTTCGTCGTATTGCAGGGGCTGATGCTGGGAAAATACATGGTGAACGATGAGGACAAAGAGGCGTGATGCTATACGTCATTAGCGGCGAGGATGTGCCTGACAGCCTCGAGAAAAGACTGGCTGCCCGCCCCGCGCATCTGGAACGCATCAAGGCCCTGCAGGATGAGGGACGCCTGCTGCTGGCGGGCCCATACCCTGCGATCGATAGTCCCGATCCCGGCTCGGCAGGGTTTTCCGGCAGCCTGATCGTAGCGGAATTCGAATCGCTGGAAGCCGCGCGGTCATGGGCCGAAGCCGATCCGTATGCCACTACCGGCGTCTATGCGAACGTGGTCGTCAGGCCTTTCCGTAAAGTGCTGCCGTAACAGGTCTCCATGGATACCACCGAGCTGATGAGGCAGAAGCTTGCTGCCCTCGCGCCGGAAAGAATCGAGATCGTGGACGACAGCGCCCGGCATGCCGGGCATGAAGGGGCCAGGAGCGGAGGTGGCCATTATCGCCTCGTCATCGTCTCTTCCCGGTTTGTCGGTCAGTCCCCGCTGGCCCGGCACCGACTGGTGTATTCTGCACTTCACGGGATGATGCACAAGAATATTCACGCATTAAGTGTAAAAGCGTATACTCCCGAAGAATTCGATTTGACCCACTAAAAGGAAGGCCTCATGCATTTCTTGAAATCTTTTCAGCTCATGGTACTGGGTGTTGCCGGGCTGATGACCGTTGCGTCCGTGCAGGCTCAAACCGGCTCCACCATGGCCAAGGTGAACGGTGTGGCAATTCCCCAGTCGCGCCTCGACTTCATCATGAAGGCGCGCACCAGCCAGGGTCAACAGGATACTCCTGAAACGAGGAAAGCCCTGCGTGAGGACCTCATCACCCAGGAAGTCATTGCCCAGGAGGCGCATAAAAAAAAGCTCGACAAGGATCCGGATTTTGCCACCCAGATTGACATAGCGCGCCAGACGGCCCTCGTCGGAGCCTATCAGGTCGATTTCATCAAGAATCATCCTGTCAGCGACGAAGAGTTGCGCAAGGAATATGAAACGGTAAAAGGCCAGATGGGGGACAAGGAATACAAGGCCCACCACGTTCTGGTCGGTAGCGAGGCGGAAGCGAAGGACATCATTGCCCAGATCAAGAAGGGAACGAAGCTCGAAAAAATTGCCGAGGAAAAAACCCTCGACGTCGGCAGCAAGAACAAGGGGGGAGAACTGGACTGGAGTCCGGCTGCAAGCTATGTTCAACCCTTTGCGCAGGCATTGACCGGCCTGTCCAAGGGACAGCTCACCGAGCAGCCCGTCCAGACACCATTCGGGTGGCATGTAATCCGGCTGGATGATATCCGGCCTTTGAAGATCCCGCCATTCGAAGAGCTGAAACAGAATCTGGCACAGCGCGTCCTGCAA
>CAZYYR010000068.1:0-1218 GCA_964651465.1 uncultured Nitrosospira sp. | reverse complement strand
GGAGCCAGCGCGCACAAGAGCTCATACCCCACCGTTCCCGCCGCCTGCGCAACTTCGTCGACCGGCATGCCCTCTCCCCACAGCGTGACTTCGCTGCCGACTGCGGCATTCCCGATTCCGCTCAGATCGACATTCAGCATATCCATGGATACGCGCCCGACAACGCGGGTGCGTACACCATTTACCAGCACCGGTGTGCCGGTGGGCGCATGGCGGGGATAACCGTCTGCGTACCCCCCGGCGACGATGCCCACGCGTATCGGTCGATCGGCCAGAAAAGTGTGGCCATACCCTACACTGTCTCCCATCCTGAGCGTCTGCACCGCGATAATCCTGCTCGATACCGTCATCGCCGGATGCAGCCCCAGCTCGCTCGCGCTGGTATCGGCAAATGGAGAAGCCCCATAAAGCATGATGCCGGGGCGCACCCAGTCGGCATGGGTCTCGGGAAAACGCATAATGGCAGCGGAATTTGCCATGGAACAGGGGAAATTCCGTCCCGCGGCAAGCGAATTGAATCGCTGCAACTGCAGATCGATGCTTCCGTTTCCGCGGGCGTCGTCGGCACAGGCAAAATGCGTCATGAGGGTGATCCTGCCTACGGCAGGATTCGATTTGAGCGCCTCCAGCGCGGCGGGAAACTCGTCGGGCACGAATCCGAGGCGATTCATGCCGGTATTGAGCTTCAGAAATACGTCCAGCCCTCCCCGCAGCCTGGATGCGGACAGCATTGCCAGCTGTTCGCGATGATGAATGACTGTGCTTAAATGATACTGCTCGATCCAGTCCAGGTCGGCCACGTCGAAGAAACCTTCCAGCAGCAGAATCATCTTGCGATAACCCGCTTCCCTCAGGCGCACCGCGGCGTCCAGCTCAAGCATGGCGAATGCGTCCGCACCCGCGAGCGCCTCGGCTGCACGCAGCAACCCGTGGCCGTAGGCGTCGGCCTTGATGACCGCCATCACGCGCGAGCGGGGTGCAAGACGCCGGACGACGAAGAGGTTGTGCTCAAGCGCGGAAAGATCGATCCGCGCCCGGATTGGGCGTGACACCAGCATTTTCGATCAGGGAAGAAAAGGAAGGCCCGCAGTCTCCGGGTCCAGATCCGGAATTGGTGGCAATAAAGGTTTCGTGATATAAAACTTTCTCTTCAAAACCGGACTGGATGACCTTGGGAAGCACTGAATAAATCCTCGCTGGCGCGACGGCGGCTTTGCG
>CAZYYR010000067.1:0-11384 GCA_964651465.1 uncultured Nitrosospira sp. | reverse complement strand
ATCCGATGACATTATTGAACGCGGCCGGCACCCTGCCGGACCCGGCCGTATCGGTTCCCAGGCTGAAGCACACCAGACCTTTGGCCACCGCCACCGCCGAACCGGAGCTCGAACCGCCGGAAATGTAATCCGGGTCGAATGCATTGCGACAGGCGCCATAGGGGGAACGTGTACCATTCAGCCCCGTGGCGAACTGATCGAGATTGGCCTTGCCAACGGGGATCGCTCCGGCATCGATCAGCATTTGCACGACTGTCGCATTGCGCGTCGGTATATAGGAGAAATCGGGGCAGGCTGCTGTGGTCGGGACACCGGCAAGGTCGATATTATCCTTGATGGCGAAGGGAATGCCGTACAGCGGCAGCTTTGCCATGTCGCGGCTGCGCGCCTCGACCGCACTTGCATATTCCTCCAACGCATCGAGCGGCAGCCTGTATATCCACACATGATCCGGATCATGATCCATCCTGGCATGAATGGCGTGAACGAGCTGACCCGGGGTAACAGCACCCTGGGCATAGCGTTCCAGCAAAGCGGGAATGTCTCCCAGCGGAAGCAGTTTATCCATGTTTCAGTCTTCCTGGATGACGAGCAGCATCTGCCCGGCAGAGACATGGGCGCCCACTTTGCAGAACAGCTGCCCCACTGTGCCGCTTACCTGCGCTTCCACCGTGAATTCCATTTTCATCGATTCGACCACTACGATCGGGCTTCCGGTTTCGACGTGCTGCCCTTCCGTCACCAGCAGTTTCCAGATTGTGCCGGTGACATGCGCAGTTACCACTTCCGCCCCGTCGGCCAGATCCAGCTCGCTTTGCGTATCCGCCTGTTCGAGCATCGTTTCGCCAGGGTACTCTACCTGTCCCGCAGCGTGCCAGCGTTCGCGCTCGGCTTCGAATGCCGCTTGCTGCCGCGATTTGAAGTCGGCAATCGGTGCGGCATTTTCCCGCAGGAAGGTATTGTATTGCTTCAGGTTGAAGGTGGTCTCCTCCACCTTCAACCTGAAGTGTCCACTGATGAAGTCCCGGCGCAATTTGAGCAATTCGCTTTCGCTGACGGGATAAAAGCGAACCTGGTCGAAGAAGCGCAGCAGCCACGGTTTGCCTTCCTTGAAATCCGCCGTCTGGCGATAACGGTTCCACATCTGCACCGTACGCCCCACGAACTGGTATCCACCCGGTCCTTCCATGCCGTAGATGCACAGGTAAGCCCCGCCTATGCCTACGGCATTTTCCGGTGTCCAGGTACGCGCCGGATTATATTTAGTGGTGACCAGGCGATGGCGGGGATCGACCGGCGTGGCTACCGGCGCCCCCAGATAGACATCCCCCAGGCCCAGCACCATGTAACTCGCTTCGAACACGATGCGCTGCACTTCTTCGATGCTCTCCAGCCCATTGATGCGGCGTATGAATTCGATGTTGCTGGGACACCAGGGCGCATCACTGCGCACTGACTGCATGTATTTTTCGATCGCCAGCCGCGTCGCTGCGTCATCCCATGACAATGGCAGGTGGACGATCCTCGCTGGCACTTCCATATGCTCGATATCCGGCAGTTCCTGTTCCGCAGCGACGAGGTTTTCCAGCAATTCATTGCGCGGCAGCAGGCGCGAATCGTAGTGAATCTGCAGCGAACGGATACCGGGCGTAAGATCCAGGACACCTTTCAGCCTGCCTCCCCCTGCCGCCTGCCGCACCCATTCCATGAGCGCATGCGCGCGAAAGCGCAGATTGAGATCCAGTTCAGGCGGGCCATACTCGACCAGGATATTCTTGTCGCCTGCCTGCCGATACACCACCTGCACCTGTCCATCCCTCGGCGGGATGGAATGAAGGATAGGACTGCCGGTTTCCTGTCCGGCCGATGCCGGCAAGCCGGGAAGCATGTCGAGGCCCCAGATGGCCGCATCCCTCTGCTTTTCCAGGGTGAGTGCCTGTTCCATCGATATCGGATGAAAACGCACCCTGTCGCCGGGCTTGAGCTGACCCATCTTCCACAATTCGGCCTGTACGATGGTGGCGGGACAGACGAACCCTCCCAGGCTGGGGCCGTCCGGGCCCAGTATCACCGGCATGTCGCCGGTAAAATCGACCGTGCCGAGAGCATAGGCATTGTCGTGGATGTTGGACGGATGCAGCCCGGCCTCGCCCCCATCCCTGCGCGCCCACTGCGGTTTCGGACCGATCAGCCGAACGCCGCTGCGGCTCGAGTTGTAGTGCACTTCCCAATCCGTGGAGAAGAACGTCCGGATATCCTCTTCCGTGAAGAAATCGGGTGCCCCATGGGGACCGTACAGCACGCCGATTTCCCACTGGTCGCTGTACTGCGGAATCATCGCCTCCGGCAGTGTGCGCCGAACGCGGGCATCCTCCGTTCCAGCTTCCGCGATATGCAGCACATCTCCCGTCAGCAGGGTGCGTCCGCCATGGCCGCCGAACAATCCCAGGGTAAAGGTTGCCTTGCTGCCCAGATAATCCGGAACCTGAAAGCCGCCCTTGACTGCCAGATAGGCGCGGCAGCCGTGATCCACCATCTTGCCGACCTGCAATACCATACCGGCTTTGACCGGATGCGCTTGCCATTGCGCAAGCGGCTTGCCATCCAGGCGCACATCGATCGGGGCACCGCACATGGCAATCAGGCTGTCGCAGTTGAAGCGCAGGGTAGGTCCCGTAAAGGTAATCTCCAGCCCTGCCATGCTTTCTTCATTATCCAGCAGGCGGTTCGCGAGCCGGAATGCCAGGCCGTCCATCGGTCCGGAAGGCGGCACGCCCACATCCCAGTACCCTACCCTGCCCGGATAATCCTGCACCGTGGTCTGCACGCCCGGACTGAGCACATCGACCGTATGTGCGATGTAACGGAAGCCGTTCAGGAAGCTCGTCGTGTGATAGCCTTCCCGGAAGGTTGGATCATCGAGGATCTGCTCGAGGTAACCCACGTTCGTTTCGACACCGTGCAGCTTCGCGGCGCCCAGGGCAGCCAGGAGTTTGTCGATTGCCTGCTCACGGTCGGCTGCATGCACGATGATTTTTGCCAGCATCGGGTCATAAAACGGAGAAACTTCGACACCCCGTTCCACCCAGGTTTCGACGCGTGCCTGAGCCGGAAGCGGAAATTCCCCCGCGGTAAGTATGCCGCAGGATGGCTGAAACTCCCGGGCCGGATTTTCGGCATACACACGCGCCTGCATCGACACGCCCTGCGGGCGGAGATCGAACGACTCCAGCGGCGGCATATCGCCTGCGGCCTGGCGCACCATCCATTCGACCAGATCGATGCCGGTGACCTCTTCCGTTACCCCGTGCTCGACCTGCAGGCGTGTGTTTACCTCAAGAAAATAAAATTCTCCCGTGGATGCGTCGAAGATGAATTCTACGGTCCCGGCGGACTGATAATCGACAGCTTTCCCCAGACGCACCGCTGCATCCTGGAGAGACTGGCGCAAGCGCTGAGATACGTTGGGAGCGGGCGTTTCCTCGATCACCTTCTGGTTGCGCCGCTGCATCGAGCAGTCGCGCTCGCCAAGGGAAACCACGCCGCCCTTGCCGTCCCCGAAAATCTGGACCTCGATGTGACGGGCCTTCTCGACGAACTTCTCCAGAAACAGGCCCGCATCCTTGAAATTGTTCTCCGCCAGATACCGCACCGAATCGTATGCTCCGCCGAGTTCATCCCTGTTCCAGCACAGGCGCATGCCGATGCCCCCGCCTCCGGCGGTGCTTTTCAGCATGACAGGGTAACCGATATGGGCCGCCTGGCGGAACGCATCCTCCAGGTCTGCCAGCAAGCCGGTCCCCGGCAGCAACGGCACCTGGTTCTGCAAGGCCAGGTCGCGCGCAGTATGCTTCAGGCCGAAATCCCGCATCTGCCGGGGCGTCGGGCCGACGAAGACGATGCCTTGCACGGCACACTGCTCGGCGAAATCCGCCTTCTCGCTCAGGAAACCATAACCGGGATGAATGGCCCCGGCGCCCGACCGTTTCGCGACCTCCAGGATTTTGTCCGTGCGCAGATAGCTTTCGGCCGCCACGCCGCTACCGATGCAATACGCCTCATCCGCTTCGATCACATGACGCGACATCGCATCGGCGTCGGTATATACCGCCACGCTTCTGACCCCCATGCGCCGCAGCGTACGGATGATGCGGCAGGCGATGGCGCCGCGATTGGCTATGAGCACTTTTTCAAACATGGCCTGTTCTCCATTGCGACTGGAAGGATTTTCCGGAAAAATTCATGTCGCCTCATTCAGGCGATTCATCCCATACCAGCAGGCGGATCGAAGTGGGATTGTAGGCATTGCAGGGATTGTTCAGCTGCGGACAATTGGAAATCAGAACCACCACATCCATTTCAGCTTTCATCTCCACATATTTTCCCGGGGCCGACACGCCATCCACGAACTCCAGGCCACCTTCGGATGTTACCGGGACGTTCATGAAGAAATTGATGTTGCTTGGGATGTCGCGCTTGCCCATCCCCAGCTGCGCCAATACCGGCTCATGCGCAAGCGCATGCAGAAAGCTGTCGCGGCAGCTGTGCATCGGGAATTTTTCCAGCGCATAGCGGACGGTGTTGCTTTCCGCCGCGCAGGCGCCCCCCACCGTATCATGCCGCCCACATGTGTCCGCAACAATGGCAAGCATGATGTTTCCATAATTGGAGTACAGTTTGCTGCCTGCAGTCAGATAGAGCTGCTGCTGCCGGCGTATCGTATCGGCGGCGCTGTATCGTTCCCCCCCGTGCGCCGCGTTGTAGAACAAGGTATCGACCGCCTGATTGCCCTCGAGATCGACTATGCGGAATGTCTGCCCCCGCTTGAGGGCCCTGACCCAAGGCTCACCCGCAGGACAGATTTCATCCACTGTTGCGAGAGCGGGATCGAGCTGGCTTTCAACGAGATTCTGCATGTTCATGCCGCACCTCCATGACAAACATATAAGCGCCGGGTATTCTGCAAAGCGCGCTGGTTCTCAGCAATCCGCGCGCATTCGTTCGCTGCTGGCGGCAATGTGGCAAAGGCGGCAAGGTTTACCGCTCCCGGCTGATAGGTTTTCGCCGGATCGAGAGGATGGGGCGCAGCAGACAGCGCCATCAGCGTATCCATCTCGAAGCTCAGATCCACGTAATTTCCCGCCTTGCTGCTGCCGGGGCGAAACGTCAGGTTGCCCGCCTCGTCGGCGGTGACCTTGCTGAAGAAATTGATATTGGACACCACATCGCGCATGCCCAGGCCCCATTTGCCCAATTCGATCAGCATGCCATCGAGGCCGTTGCGGAACATGGAGTTACGATGCTCCTGGTAACGCGCCACCCCGTACTTGGCGCGTATCAGGTCAGCATCGCTCAAGCCGCAGACGGTATCGTGCCATCCCGCCGTATCAGCGGTAATGCAACAGAAAATGCGCCCCATGTCCGAGTGGCAGGCGTGGCCTTTGGTCAGGCGAAACGTGTGCTGGCACTTGAGCGTGTCGGCCATGTTGTAGCGCTCCAGCTTTTCCTCCTGGTTGTAGAACAGCACCGCGGCATTGGCTCCCCCCGCCACATCGGTCAGGCGCAGCGTAGTGCCTCGCCGGATGATGCCAGACCAATGGCACCCGCCGGGTATGTGTTGTTCCCACAGATATGATTCGGGTTGATCCATTTTTTACCTCCTCATTGCGATAAATTCCGGTTACGGAAACAGGGGCACGTCATTCGCTCACCGCGACGCCACGCTTCTCGACGCCGATCGCTGGCGGATTTTATTCATCAGCACATATAAGGCCGTCATGCTCAGGATGCTGCCCAGCACCAGCGGCACCGCCCAGAGCTGCCACCAGGGGGCGGAAGGCGCAACCGCGTAAGGCCGTGGCCAGGAAATATTGACGAGCTCGAAGACGGACCAGAAAAATGCAACGGTATTGATGATCAGCCCCCACACCCCCAGCTTCAGTTCGCCTAGCGCGGGGTTCCAGCGACCCGTGAGGCGACTGTACAGCCCTACCCCGGTCGTCATGGAAAACATGGCGTAAAGACCTCCCGTTCCAAAGGCTATAACAGTCGCCACGGCTCCGTCATTAAGCCCGAAGAGCAGACCCAGCGACGCCAGCGATACCGTGCACACCACTGCGTTGCGCGGAGTCCTGTCGGGCCCAAGCCGGCTCAGTACTGCCGGCATGTTCCCTTCTCGGGCCATCGAGTAAACGATGCGCGAGGTGTATTTCACTACTGAAGCCCCGCAAGCCAGAAATGCGACCATGACGATGCCCAGGAAAGGTATCTCGGCCCATGCGCCGAAGCTTTCGGTGATGACCGGAGTGATGGGATCGGATGTGGCGCTGGCGGTCAGCAGCGTCTCTCGATCGAAAGCCAGGGTCAGCGCGGCCGAGTTGAACAGCACCACCGATCCCACCATGCACAGCGAAAAGAAAACGGCGCGCGGAACCATGCGCTTGGGATCGTGCGTTTCCTCGGCTATGGTAGAGCAGGCGTCGAACCCGATGAACGCCCACCCAGCGATGGCCAGCGCGGCGAGAAATGCTGCAGTATCGCTTGGTGCCGTGCCCGTCCCCAGATGCTGGAACAGCTCGGAAAATGAATGCTGCTTGAAAAAAAGAAACAAAAGCAGCGCGATGCCCAGCGAACCAATCATCTCGGCGTAAACGCCCAGTGAAATGACCAGCTTGAAAATGTTGATATGCACCAGGTTGATCGCCGCGCAGAGTAGCAGGAAAACCGCGCCCCACGCTACAAACTCGGGCCCGGTCGTACCTTCCGCACCAAAGAAAAGGGAAAGCCAGACGCCGCCCGTATAGGCGGTCGTAGTCAGCATGGCAATCGTTGAGCTGACGTAGATCACGCCTGCGAACTGGCCGGTGACGACACCGCCCAGCTGGCGCGACCACTTGTAGGCGCCCCCTGCTATGGGAAACTGGGAAGAGAGCTCCGCATAGACCGTGGCAACGAGCAGTTGCATCACGAGGCATATCACCAGTGCGCCGAACCAGCCGCCGCCCGTCACGACAGTCTGCACGCCGATGATGGCATAAAGCCCCACTACCGGCGAGACCACGGCAAAACCCAGGATCAGCGTATTCCAGACGCTCATGCTGCGATGGAGCTGATCCGGAGCTTCCGTATCTGCTCCAGCATGATCAGGGCTGACGGTCTTCGGAGAACAGGTGTTTCCGATTTCCTCTACGGGCATGATGAACCTTCCGATGCAGATGAAAGCGCTGCGCCCGGTCGAATGCCGAAGAAGCCTGTAACTGAAGAATTGTGTGAAGAGTGCAGTCGCCGCACAAGGAAATCACCGCCTGTGAGGCGGGCGCCGACAGCGTCGTCAGCCCCCTGCGGGCAGCGAACTATTGCAAAAATGGGAAGAAATGCAGAAAGGAGATGCATGACAAGGTTTCCATTTATCAGTGGGACATCCAGGGGTCAATGTAAATATTTACATGATCTCCCGGGCTTTTATCCCTCCGTGGAGCCTCGCCAGGCGAAGCCTGAAACTCTCGGACCAGACGCCCCTTAAACTTACTAGAAACTTACTAGAAGATAGAAGAGGCCGGAACCCTAGTTTCATTTTACGTCAGAGTATGCGCTATTGCTTCCTCAGTCAAAACGTGCAAACGTAAAAAAATGGCGTACCGGAATTGAATGAATCGATCCGTGCTTGCTGAGGAAATAATACTCGCCTCGTTCTGAAAGTCAACATCCTTCCGGACAATTTTCATGAGGTTTTTTTACGCGCAACGATGACGCCATCGCGTGTGGGGTTGATGAATGCGTTGAATTCCGGATCGTCGAAGATGAGCCGGTTGTGCTCAAGAATCGCTTCCGTCCAGCCTGGAACGATATCCACATAACGTTCGGCAGCGACTCGCCCATGCCAGAGGACATTATCGGCGATATAGAGACCCCCGGGCCGTATTCGCCCTTTGGCCATTTGCCATATCTGGGGATAGTCGCCTTTGTCGGCGTCGTTATAGCAAATATCGAATACGCCCTCCATTTGCGCGAATACTTCCTGGGCCATGCCTGTGCGGAAATCCACTCTTTCAGCCAGGTCGGCATCCTTGAGATAGCGCTCCGCCTTTTCCTTGTTGGAGGAGTCACCGTCGGTACAGGTCACGCAACCGTCCGGTCCGGCCGCCTTTGCGAACCAGTAAGCCGAATATCCGTAACCGCTGCCGAACTCGAATATCCGTTTCGCATCAGCTGTCCTGGCCAGTGTTTCGATAAACATTCCCACGAGGCGGCCGACGATGGGAAAATTGTTCTTCACCGCTACCGCCTCCATCTCGGTCAGCACCGAGTGATCTGTCGGACCAGCAAGACTGCGCATGTACTTCTCGATGGCCGGATTGACCGGGTCCAGTACCGAAGGATTCGGCAAAGTGGGAGATTGCATGTCTGTCATAATATGCTCCTCAGAAAAGAAAACGGATCAGCCGCCGGCTTTCAGTTCTTGCGCTCGAAGATAAGTAGTCGATGCAACTGCGATCGACCGCTCACGACGATGAGAACCAATGAATGCGCCGGGCTGTTGCATGGGCTATCCGGCCCACCGGTCCAACTCTTGATATCGTAGTTTAGCAGCCTCCTGCCGGGGGTAAAGCTCTGCGGACCATGGAAGATCCGGCGGCTGGACGCCAGCCCTTGTCCACAGGCAGCGCACTTCCCGAGCCCCCATAATATCCGATATGCTTCCTCAAGTTGCAGACGACCGGCTCATCCCCATGGAATAGCCCGAAGCGCATCATTTCGTGTAGAATGGTTTGTCCTTTCCGCACCGCGCAAATCCATTTAACAGCTTCGCGCAACGCATTGCTCCGCATCCTGATGCTATCGCCTCAGGTGTGCGGCGTGGCTGTCGTGCAGATCAGGCGGCAGCACCCGCAGACGGAACCGGACTGGCTCTGGCTGTACCCATCGGCAATTTTCCATCATCAATTCCGGGCATTTCCTGCCCGGAGAACAGTATTTAACCGAACCTGAAACGAGGCTGAAATGAATAGCAGACCGCAAATCATATTGACATCCCAGGATCTGGAGAGGCTGGAGGCGTTGCTCGAGTCGCTGCCCTCCAACGCCGTCCCGGGCAGTGCGGAATTGCAAGCCGAGCTCGAGCGGGCCGAAATCGTGGAACCTCAGCAGATACCGCCGACTGTGGTGACCATGAACTCGACCGTTCGCTTCAGCATTGATTCGTCAGGAGAGGAGTTCTGCCTGACCTTGGTTTATCCGAAAGATGTCGATGGAACCGGGGATAAAATTTCCGTTCTTGCCCCGGTCGGCAGTGCCCTGCTGGGACTCTCGACGGATGATGAGATAGACTGGCCCCGACCGGGTGGAGGCAGAATCAACGTGCGGATAAAGGAAATTGTCTACCAGCCGGAGCGGGAGGGGAAATTCTACCGGTAACCTATGATTTTCGCCGGGAAGGCAGGCGAGGACTCTAAAGCATAGGATCCTTGCCGAACGCAGACCCCCACTTCCCATTCTCCGCAGCAGCGCGGCTTCCCGGCAGGATCGCCTATCGCGCCAGGGCCAGGGATTGGGCAGCGTTCCCGGCCTGTTCAAAAAATACACTGGCTCTGCTATAGTGCCTGGCGTTTTTATCTCGTTTTTATTCCGAAACTCCCCCAGAAATTTCCCATGAGCCTGCCGAATTCCCCGGCTTCGGGCACAGCCGAGGCCGCAAGTACTGCTGCGTCAAAAATAGCTCCGGCTTCACCAGTCGTCGGGTACAGATCTCTATCCCGATTCTGGCTCGGCGCATGCGTGCTGGGCCTGGCGTTCCAGGTTTGCGCAACTGAAACAACGCCGTCCACGCCTTCCGGCAATACGGCAACACCGGTAGCGTCAGCAGCAGGCCAGGAGATCCTGGCTCAGCCATCTTCCCCAACACAGGCCAGCACCCGCTTCGACTGGTCGAAAGTTCCTTCCGTCACCGCACCCTCCCGCCCCGGCATGTTTAGCATCGCGCCATCAGGCCCGGGGTACTATTCGCTGATGGATCAGGTTACCGGGAAACCGCGGCAAGCGCCACCGGTCGCGCCCTACGCCCCCTATGCGCTCATGACTACGCCCGCTTTCGATATCGATTTTCGCTATCTCGAAAAAGCGGACCATGAAAAAAACCCGTTCGATCCCATCAAGCGCATCCACCTGGGGGACGACTTCCTCCTCTCCTTCGGTGGGAACTTCTGGTACCGGTATATGCGCGAGTCGGACGCGCGCCTGACAGTCGCCAACGACAACTACCACATGATCCGAAGCCGTTTCCATGCTGATCTCTGGTATCAGGATCGGATCCGGCTGTACGCGGAGTTCCTGGATGCGCGCACCTTCGGGCAGGGGCTGAACCCGTTGCCGACGGATGTCAATCGTACGGACATGCTCAACCTTTTCGCGGATATCAGAATAGCCGATCTCAAGGACGGCCCAGCCTATCTGCGCGTCGGCCGGCAGGAACTCCTCTATGGTTCGCAGCGGCTGATCTCCACCCTGGACTGGGTCAACACCCGCCGTACTTTCCAGGGTGTGAAAGGCTTCTGGCGCACACCTACATTCGACCTGGACGCCTTCTGGGTACGCCCGATGACCACCGAAAGAGGGAATTTCGACAACTGGGACGAAAAACGCGAATTTTTTGGCCTGTGGGGAACATACAGACCGATGAAAGGCCATCTGGCCGACTTTTATTTCCTCAGCCTGGATGACAACCGGGACGTGGCCATCGGCAGGAACAACGTGCGGGGCGATTCGATCGTACATACCCTGGGCAGCCGCGTCGCCGGCAACTTCGACCGAATTCTTTATGAACTGGAGGGCATGTACCAGTTTGGCAGCCATTCTAACCAGGATATCTCCGCCTTTGCGGTTGCCTCGGGTGCCGGGTACCACTTCAAGGAAATGCCCATGAATCCCCAGTTCTGGCTGCGCTACGACTTTGCCTCGGGCGATGACAATCTGGCCGATGGCAGCCGCAATACCTTCAACCAGCTCTTCCCCTTCGGCAACTATTACCTGGGCTGGATCGACCGCGTAGGCCGCCAGAATATCCATGACTTCAACGCACAGATCAACCTGCATCCCCAGCCCTGGGCTACATTCACTGCCCAGTACCACCGCTTCTATCTGGCGAACAAGCGCGACTTCCTCTATAACGCGGCGGGCGCCGCGACGCTGCGGGATACCACCGGCCAGTCAGGTGGCTATGTGGGCGATGAAATCGACTTCCGTTTCAATATCCACGTCGACCGGCATCAGGATGTGCTGGTGGGCTATTCGAAACTGTTCGCAGGTGATTTTCTCAAGGCACAGGCGCCGCGCGTTTCACCCGACCTGTTCTATGTCCAGTACAACTTCCGGTTCTAATGAGGCGGCAA
>CAZYYR010000066.1:0-11487 GCA_964651465.1 uncultured Nitrosospira sp. | reverse complement strand
CCGAGCCGGTTTTCCGTAGGGGCTCGTTCCGAAACCGGTTATGTCCGGGATGAGAACCAGGACAGAATGAGCCGCGTGCAGGTGCCGCTCGGGGATGTTTATCTGGTTTCCGATGGAATGGGAGGCCATAAGGGAGGTGCGCTTGCAGCTGAATTGACCGTGGAAGCACTGGAAAAAAACCTTGCAGGCATTCGATCGCCTGAGGCCGCGCCGGCTGCGGTTCAATCCGCCTTTGAAAACGCGAACAGAATCGTCTATGAACGAGGACATTCCGATCCGGAGAATCAGGGTATGGGCGCAACGGCCGTCGTGCTGCTGCTAGGCGATTTGCATGCCATGGTCGCGCATGTAGGGGACAGCCGTGCCTATCTCATGGCAAAAGGCGAACTGCGTCGATTGACCAAAGATCACAGCCGCGTCCAGCGGATGGTGGATGCGGGCATGCTGACCGATGATGAAGCATTCGCCCACCCCGACGCAAATTTACTGGAACGCGCAATCGGCGTTTCTCCCGATGTTGCAGCCGATATCTCCGCGTGGTTCGAACTGAATGAAGGCGATCGGATTCTGCTGTGCTCCGATGGGCTCCATGGCTATGTCTCGGACGGGGAAATCAGCGCTATCCTAAACAATCGTCAGGCCACCCAGCAGGAACTGGCGAACCAGCTCGTTGATCTCGCCTTGCAGAAGGGAGGGGAAGACAATATCACCGTACAGCTGATCGGCGCTCGAACCCCTGTTGCGCAGGATGCAAACCAATGACCTGCCGTCGCCTGCCCTTGTTTCGCCAAAGCCTGGTCCGAGCGATTCGATGGGAAGGGCAAGGAGGGGAGGAGATGACGGCGACATTTATTCGCATGAGTTTCACCTTTCGAACGGAAGGTTGAGAGGTTATCGAAAATGAACGACAAAACAAAGCCCGGTATGGTTTCAAAGTGGTGGAGGCAGGTGACGACGGGAGGCACGGCGAACACTGATACGCGTTATTGCGAGAAAGGCCATCCCATGGATCCAAATTGGTCCACTTGTGCCTATTGCGATGCCGAAAGTCGCGCCAATCAGAGAACCGCGAGCCCTGTCATGCCAGAGAACGACGAGTTTAGATCGAGCGAGAATTTGGAAAGGAGCAAAAACATGGGATCAGGAACAACGAGGATAGATACCGGCTCCACGGAGGAGCCTCATGGGACGACCAGGCTGGACACGGACGCATCAGGTGGGTCGCGTGGTACAAGGATCGATGCACCTGATCCTTATGCGGAACAGCCAAAAAAACGGAACACGTCGGAGCGCAAGATCACAGGGGTGCTGGCAACGTTTTCCTGGCGGTATCAGGGTGAATTGTTCGTGCTCTACGAAGGCCGCAATGTTATCGGTTCCGCAGCATCGTGCGACATCCAGGTTACCAGCGACCCAAGCTTGTCCGGCGAACATGCGGTCGTTCTTTGCCGGGCTGGAAGAGATGAGCTGCATGATCTGCTCAGCACGAACGGGACTTTTCTGAACGAAAAATATGTGGAAAGGGATGGAGCGGACATCGCCGATAAGGCGCTTATCAAAACGGGGGGAACTGTATTCGAATTCAGGAAAATAACCAGCGGAGCTGCGACAGGAACGCGAAGCGAGCGGCCTGCGTATGTGGAGGATGACACCCGGCCCAGACGTCCTGGTGAAACGGCAATCTAGCGTCACGAAAAGCCTGGATTGAAATGGCTCCATCTGATCCGCGAATTGATTCCTGATCGATCAGAGGATGAAGCTTTTCGGCACACGGCATGCCGCCCGATCGAATCTTTCAGAAGGACAGGCGTGTGGAAAATACTTACTTGACCATATCCTTGGCAAAGGAGGAATGGGTGTGGTCTGGGAGGCCCTGGATCCAGAAAGCGGGCAGCGCGTGGCGATCAAGATGATTGCCAGAGACATCCTTGGAGATGCGACTGTCGGGGCGCGCTTCCAGGATGAAGTCAGGCGGCACGCACGGCTGGATCATCCCAATATCGTCAAGTTGCTCGACACGTTTCCCTTCAACGATCAGCAATGCATGGTCATGAGCCTGATCCCTGGCGAGTCCCTCGCTGCGCTGCTGGAGCGCAGCCCGGATCATGCTCTGCCCTTGTGCGTCGCCGCGCCCATTTTCATCGACGTACTGGCGGCTCTCGACTACGCGCATCGTAAGGGGATACTCCATCGCGATGTAAAACCTTCCAATATTCTGCTGGATCTGAAGCAACGGGCCTACCTGGTCGATTTCGGAATTGCGCTGGCGGTGGGAGAAGCGCGCCGCACGCGTGCGGGAGCAGCGGTAGGAACCGCGGAATACATGAGTCCGGAACAGATTCGCTCACCCGCGCGTATCGATCACCGGACGGACGTGTACAGCGCCGCCTGTGTATTTTACGAAATGCTGACGGGGCGGCCGCCCTTCATTCGTCCGGAGTCGTACGGCACCACGGCTGATCTTGCCCTGAGGGAGGCTCATGTCAAGGCCATGCCTGTGCCGCCACATGAACGCACGTCATCCATTCCCCTGGGGATCAGCGATTTGATCATGTCGGCTTTGCGCAAGGAGCCGGATGCCCGACCCCAGGGTTGCGCCGAGTTTGCAAGGTTATTGGGGGTTGCGACGACGCCAGGCAGGGGCGCGCAACGGGAGGACGCGCCTGCTGGCCGGTCAGCCCGATCGGCTTTGATTATTGGGCTTCTGGTGTTTGCGGTGGCAGCTATCGTATATGTCCTGGGAGTCGGTTGATAGGAAAGCAAGAACAACGGGAATTTCTCCCGGGGGATCAGCGGTAAAGGAGGAAACGCAACTTTGTTTTGTCATGAGCGGAAGCGTCGTGGCTGCATGAAGGTCAAAAACGGGGAGAAGTCATTATGAAGGTCATCGCTGTATTGCTGTTTCTAACCATGTTCACAGGCTGCAGCACGGTCGGGGATACGAGGGGCAGCTCGGGTAGGGCTGCGCTCGAATGCGGCGCTGTCGGAGCGGGACTTGCCGCTGCAATATGCATAGCGGCGGGCGGCAACGCGGCGACATGTGCCGGTGCGGCTGCCGGGGGCGGGTTGATAGGGGCCGGCGCCTGCTATACCTTCGCCGAAAGTTATGAGAAGCGCCGGGAGGAACTTGCCGGAAAAGAGAATGATCTCGATGCACGATTGAAATATGTGCGTGGCCTCAATGCAGATGCGGAAAAGTTGAACCAGGAACTGAGGACGCGCGTTTCGAATATTTCGAAAAAAACGGATGAGACCGTGGCGCAAATTGCGCGAGGAACAATTTCACGCCAGGAAGTGGAAAAGGAAAAGCAGGCATTGCTCAAGGAACAGAAGGTAGCCCTGCAGCAGGCCGAGCTCGAAAAAGCCGCACTTGAGGACATGAAGCGCTTCCAAGCAGAACAGTTGCGCAAAGTGGATGGGGACAAAGCGCTGCATGCCCAACTGGATAAGGAAATTGAGAAACAGGAGCGCCTGCTCAGAGAAACGGAAGGAATCGCCAAGGCGTTTGCGAGTCAAAGCCAGCGCATATAGCGGACCGAAAAAAAGGAAACGAGATCGTGACCCATATCAGAACAATGGTAATAACGGCGCTGCTTATGCCTGCCCTATGCGCTTGCACCGTGATGCAGCTCAAGAATCAGGTGGACAGCGATGAAGTGCGCGTGGCAAGCAAGGAGGAAGCCCTGAAAACGGAGGAAGCGCGTCAGGCGAAGCTGCAGCAGGAGGTCAAGGCACTGCAGCAGGATCTGGCATCCCGCCAGATGTCCCTGGATGACTTGAAGTCGAGATTGTCAAAACTCGAGCAGGCAAATGCAAACACGGTGGCAAATACTGAAAAACAGAGGATCCTGAAGCGTCAGCGGCAAAAGAAGTTGCAGGCTCATCAGGAAGAAGTGGTCAAGATCGAGCAAAGCAGTGAGAGTATCGAAGAAAAAAAGAAGAGGGTGAAATACCTGCAGGAAGAGATCAGGAAATCACTGGCCAGTCAGGTGTATTCCTGAACAGGAATGACGCCCATCCATGCAGGCAGGGGAGTCGCTGCGCTGATGCTGATGTTCATGTTGCCTGGCATTGATCCTATCAGCGCGGCATCGCCACTGGAGCATGCGCAGAAAACGCGGGAACTGCCGGAAATGCGACAGGTGGCCCGAAAGGAAGGCCCTGCAGTAAACGGGTATGCGGAAGTGTTCGATCACATTCGACGGCGGGCTTTTTTTCCGCCCCCCTCCAAGGACTTGCGGGAGATGACTGCCTCATCTTTGAGGTCCTATATCACGGAAAAAGATCCGTATTCTGATCTGCTGAGCCCTAAGGAATATGACCGATTCAAATCCGCCAGCAATCGTTTTCAAGCCGGCATAGGGCTTGATATCCAAAAAAGACGAAATGGGGACATGGTCTGTTACCCGACACCGGGGGGGCCTGCGGACGCGGCGGGAATCAAGCCGGGAGAACGATTACTGTCGCTTGACGGGGTTCCCACGGTTGGAAAATCACTTCCTGCAATAGTCGCGCTGGCCTCGGGTGCTGCAGGAACGGAAGTTGCCGTAGAGGTTGCCACACTTTCAGGTCAACATAGACGGGTTGTCGTTACGCGCTCCCCGATACCCCGTTCCGGCGTCTCCGAATACACATTCCGCTCTGCCCGCATCATCAAGCTGTCAAATTTTACCCCAAGCACAAGGCAGGAACTCGGCTACCTGATTTCCAATTGGCATAAGAGCAAACCCATTATCATCGATTTACGCGGGTGCGGTGGTGGAGATTTCTACGCAGCCATCGATTCCGCAATGCTTTTTCTGGCGAAAGGAGAGCCGATCATCACGGTGAAGGAAAGGTCGGGAATTCGATCCTATGTCTCCACCATCGGGCGGGAGCCGCCCGTGCAGCGGGTTTTTCTCTGGCAGGATGGTCTCACCGCAAGCGCAGCCGAGATATTTATAGCCGCCCTGTCCGAGAATGTGCGGGGTACTACCGTGGGGATGACAAGTGCCGGAAAAGGAACGCGGCAGGATGTGATCGAGTTGCTGAATGGCGGTGCCCTGATTCTGACAACGGGATATCTGATAACCCCCCATGGATTGCAGTTCGATGGGCAGGGACTGGTGCCCATGTATAGTATTCAGGGAAATACAAATGATACAGCCGCTTTTTTCAGCAAAATTGCCGCGCTGATCGATTGAATGTCCTCCAGACATTCTGTCGACTTATTCTCAAGGATCACCCGGCTGGGCTGGCGTCGGCCAGCGATATCTATCGGGAGCTGAACAGATGGAGAATAAAGACGATTTGATCGGAAGAACGGTGCGGGGCAGTTATGCCATCGTATCGAAACTTGGCGAGGGTGCCATGGGCCGGGTATTCCTTGCAGAAAATGTCATGGTTCGGAACAAGAAATATGCGGTGAAGGTACTGAAACGAGAGCTGACCAAGAATCCAAATTTCATGAAGCAGTTCTACGACGAGGCTGCGCACCAGGCCCAACTCTCTCATCCCAATATCGTTCAGATGACGGATTACTTCAAAGAAGGGGAAGACTACTTTCTCGTTCTGGAGTATGTGGAAGGCAAGTCTCTTGCTGACATGATCGATTCATTGCATGGACCGATGCCGCCGAAGCAGGCGTTGCATATTTTCAGGGGTATTCTGGCCGGGCTCGATTGTGCGCATCAAAAAGCGATCCTGCACAGAGACATCAAAGCATCAAATGTCATGGTCGATCGTTCCAATAGAGCGCTGCTGACAGATTTTGGAATCGCCCGTCAGGCTGGGGACGAACAGGCGGCGAATCTTGGGCAGGTAATAGGGACGCCTGAATACATGAGCCCGGAACAGTTTATAAACTCGAACAGGATCGATCACCGTTCCGATATTTACTCTGCCGGAATCCTCCTGTTTGAAATGCTGACTGGACGACTGCCGTTCAAGGGGCCATCTTCCGAAGCGTTCCGGGAACAACATCTGGGGATGTCTCTTCCCCATCCCCGCACCATCAATCCAAAGATAAAAAAATGCCTTTCGGAGATCATACTCAAGGCAACGAACAAGGATCCCGATAAACGGTTTCCGGGCGGCCTGGCTTTCCTGAAGGCGATTGAAGCGTGTGAACGAGGTCCAGTGTGGGTCGCATGGGTGCTGAGTTCCGCCATTTTGATGGCCGCGGGTGTCTGGTATTTCGTAGAAAGTGAGAATGCCGTGCGCGGCCTTGCTACGACGGCGACGGACAATTATGCGCAGTTGTGCCGTGAAGTCGAAACGCTCAAGAGAAAAGAAGCGGGTTTGCGCATCGCGGGTGAGTCAGGATTGTCCGAGTTGGTGGAAGCCTATTCGAAAAGCGTCGATGAGCATAATGTCAACATAAGCAAATTTTTCAGAGAGCACTCCGCTGCCCTGGATGAGCTGGCTACATATAGAGAGAGTACGGTCGAGAAGGTTTTTAGCGAACCTGAACAAGTCGGCCAGACACGTCAGGGACATGAACCTGCCGACGAATCGCGACGGGCGATATTCTGGCATCTGACTGGCAGGGAATACGAACGATTGCACGCGGAGGGTACACGTCCCACTCAGGAAACAATGATAAAGCAATGTCCGCAGTGACGAGTGAAGGGGGCTGCATACTCCAGGGCTGCACAAATAGAAATGGAGATGGTGGAATCTGTGCTCTTCCCGATGAATGCGCACCAGCCTAACTGTAGAGTTTCAATTGAATAAGGAGAATCATGATGGAATTGCTGATCAGAAGAACCGATTATTCCGAAGAGAGTACGATCGGAGAATTATCGGTGGACAGCCAGTTTGAATGCTATACCCTTGAGGACAAGGTAAGGCCGGTGAAAATTGCGGGGAAAACCGCGATACCGGCCGGCCGCTATGAGATTGTCATCAACCAGTCACAACGATTCGGCCGCTTGCTGCCACTTTTTCTCAATGTGCCGAACTTCGAGGGGGTGCGAATCCATCCTGGAAATACTGCTGCCGATACAGAAGGATGCATACTTGTGGGCAGAACAAAAAAGGATAATTCCATAGGCGAAAGCCGGTTGGCGTTTGATGCGCTGTTTCAAAAAATGAAGGCTGCATCCGAAGTGGAAAAAATATTCGTCGAAATAGTGTAAAGGCTGAAAACGCGTGTTGCCGTGGAAAATGGAATGTAAATCCATCTATCGAGGAATCGTGAGAATCTTGAGCATCCATAAGCTGCTGTTTCTCGGTTTTCTTGCCGGGTCCTCTTGGGCGCTTGCACAGTCGGAGGCCAGACCGTTCGTGCACGCCAAAACGTATGTGCTGCCCTCCGGTACCAAGGTGGCCGTCACCTTCCGCGAGCGTCACTGCACAGGGGATGAGTGTTCCGAGGTTGACTCGGGCATGTGGGGTATCGATGGGGGAATTCCCCCGTTCGTTACAGAAACCTTTATTGTTCTTATCGATGGCGAACGGTTTGTCATCCCGGAAAAATTCTATAAGGATCTCACCAATACGCATTCCATGCAGGTATCGGAACAGAATGAGCGTATCATCATCGAAATTAAAGGAGGAGATGCAACCGGCGCGTATACCGCTCGCTTCTTCCTGGGGGGCATGTGCGGGTTTGAGCGGAAGATATGTGGCGAAATTTGCAACGAAATGTGGGAGCGGACGATCTGGTACAATTCCTTCGCCTACAGCCGCGAGTCGCAATGCATGAGCAGAATTCGTTAAGTATTCCCGATCCATGGCAGAATACACTGGCTTGGCAGTTGGATAAGCCCGGCATCATCACCATCTCGAATCGCGCGGTCAGCCAATAGAGGGGGTACGTTTCCCAATGTTGATCGGCCCGCTTCCCGATGCCTTGTTTCTCTTCCGCCTTCGCGGTATCGAAGGGCTTGAGGCTGTCTTCAAGCGCGGGCGCAGGTGAAGGCGTCGCTTCTTACGAAATGGAGCATGCGTGAAGCCGGTACTGGATGCGCTTGCAGGCGCTTTTCGCGATCTGTTTCAGTTCCAGGTTCTCTGGATCGTCGTCTGGCCCATCCTGGCAGCGGCGGTAGTGTGGCTGATTCTGGGCGTGGCCTTCTGGAGCGCCTTCTCCGGATGGATCGCGAGCGCGCTTACGGAGATTGGCATTCAGACCTGGCTCGAAGGTGTGGAACCACGATGGATCGCATACGGGATTCAGGCGATCGCGCACCTCATCCTGTTCGTGCCGGCGGTTTTCCTCACCGCTCTCGTCATTACCGCCTTGTTTGCCATGCCCGCGCTGGTCCGGCTGGTTTCCAGCCGGGACTATCCTCATCTGGAGTGGAAAAAGGGCGGCGGTCTTTTCGGCAGCCTGGTGAATGCACTGATCGCACTGGCGATCTTCATCGCCCTCTGGGTGGTCACGCTTCCCCTGTGGGCGATCGGGGTGGGTGCTGCAGTGCCGTTCGTTGCCACGGCATACCTGAATCAGCGGCTGTTCCGCTACGATGCGCTGGCGGAACATGCGAGTCATGAGGAGATGCGTGCCATATTTTCCGCACAGCGGTCGTCGCTTTGGGGATTGGGGCTGGTAACGGGCCTGGCGCAATTCATTCCGTTGCTGAACCTGTTTGCGCCGGTTCTGGCGGCCCTGGCGTTCATTCATTTCGGCCTGGATCGTCTGGAGGAACTGCGGCGCATGCCATGACCGAATTGTAGCTTCTATTACGGGGCCGGAATTCTGACGGCATCCTCGTGCCGGATATCTTCGATTATCCTGTTGGAAGATTCGTTCCAGGGATGAGGTCATGGTCTATACTTCATATGAGTTTTCCGCATATCCCGCAGCATTCCAGATGACTGATCAACAGCCATGAAGGAGGTAACGTTCATGCATATCCGCCTAGCCGGCGGTCTGGCGATACTGGGTTTCGTTGCGGCGACCGTCAATGTCGCTTCCGCCGACATGCTCACCGCTCCGCGCGATTCGGCATCTACGGCGGCATCCGGGACGGCCCAGGGTCATCTCCACCCGGCTCATCCTTCCCCTTCCAATGAACAGGGACCGCCAAAGCTGATGAATCTGGGTTCGCATACCTTCCCGGTAAGCACGCGCAACCAGCTGGCACAGCGATACATCAACCAGGGGCTGAATCTCTCCTATGGATTCAATCATGCAGAAGCGGGCCGCGCTTTCCGTGAAGCCGCCCAGCTCGACCCCTCGCTGGCCATTGCCTATTGGGGCCAGGCACTGGTGCTGGGCCCGAACATCAATGCCCCGATGGAAGCCAAGGACGAGGCGCCTGCCCTGGAGCTGGTGAAAAAAGCAGCATCGGTGGCCGCTGCGAGCGCTTCACCTCGGGAGCGCGCGCTCATCGGTGCGCTGGAGAAGCGCTATACGGGGAATGCCGAAGCGCGCAAGGCGAATGACAGGGCTTATGCGGACGCGATGCGGGAGGTACACCGCAGATTTCCCAAGGATGCAGACATCGCGATGCTCTATGTCGAGTCGATGATGGACCTCAACTCCTGGGGATACTGGATGCGCGATGGCTATCCCCTGGAGGGAACCGCCGAAATCGTTGCCATTACCGAGGAGGTGCTGCGGCAGAACCCGAAACATCCGGGGGCGGCGCATATGTATATCCATCTGGTGGAATCCACCACGACGCCGGAGCGAGGGGAAAAGGCAGCCGATACCCTGCTTACGCTCATGCCGGATGCCGGTCATGTCATCCACATGCCCTCGCATATTTATCTGCGCGTGGGCCGGTATGCGGATGCCATAAGGAGCAATCAGCTTGCCATCGCGGCTGACGTGAGGTATCTGGCACAGCAGTCCATGCAGGGATTCTATTCGATCGTATATGTTCCGCATAATATCCATTTTCTCTGGGCTGCCGCCACCGCCGATGGACAGGGCAAGCTGGCGATCGATTCGGCACGAACGGTGGCAAGTACGATAGATGAGGCGGTGCTGAAGGAAATGCCATCCACCGGGATATTCCGCGCCGTACCGTACTGGGCGCTGGCAAGATTCGGCAAATGGGACGAGATTCTCCAGGAACCCGCCCCTCCTGAAAATGCATTCCTGAAAGGAGCGTGGCA
Source organism: uncultured Nitrosospira sp. (assembly GCA_964651465.1). Classification (GTDB taxonomy): domain Bacteria; phylum Pseudomonadota; class Gammaproteobacteria; order Burkholderiales; family Nitrosomonadaceae; genus Nitrosospira. The sequence goes on along the minus strand of CAZYYR010000066.1, from coordinate 1,440 downwards.
TTACGTACGCGGACTGGCTTTCACCGCAAAGCGGCATCTGCAAAAGGCGGAAGTGGAGTTGGCCGCATTGCGCGAGGTCATGAAGGATGCGTCCCTGGACGGGCAATTATTTTCCCTCAATACCGGTCGCAGTGTGCTGCAGATCGGTCCCGAAGTACTTGCGGGCGAGATTGCCGCAGCGCGCGGAGAATTTGATACCGCCATCGCCCATCTCGACCGGGCGGTTCGCCTGGAAGATGGGCTGGCCTACACGGAACCTCCTGAATGGCAGGCACCTCCTCGATTGACGCTGGGTGCGATATTGCTGGAATCGGGACACCTGGCTGAAGCCGAGACAGTGTACTGGGAAGAGTTGCGGCGCAATCGTGATAACGGGTGGGCACTCTATGGGCTGGCCCAGGCGCTGCGGGCCCAAAAGAAGGAGGAGCAGGCTGCGCTGGTCGAAGCCCGGTTCCGCAAGGCCTGGGCACGAGCGGATATTCAGTTGAGCGCGTCACGGTTCGGGTGCGTAGCGGCGCCCCCGGCAAACAGCCCGTAGAGCATCATAACGTGGCAATCCTGCAGAGAATCCGCAAATGGTCGCGGGCCGCGGGTTCCACTGGCCGGTAGATGTCATGCAGGATCCATGAATGGATGCGGGCGAAGCGAAGGCGGTCGCCGAGCTCTTCTTATTAGGCTTGTGACACGCTGCCCGCGACACGCTGCAAAGGACATGGAGGTCGTACAAGCTGCATGAAGGATGCACAGCCGCAAACGGAGCGCTTGGTCTGTACCATTGGACATTCTGTCCATCCTCTGGATGAATTCGTAAACCTGCTGAACGTAAACGAAGTCAGGCATGTCCTCGATGTGCGCACTGTGCCGCGCTCCCGGAAGAATCCGCAGTTCAACAAGGAAACCTTGCCCGATGCCCTGCACCAAGCAGGTATCGGGTACACGCACCTGCCCGGGCTTGGCGGTTTGCGGCATTCTCATAAGGATTCGATCAACCGCGGCTGGCGCAACCTTTCGTTTCGCGGCTTTGCCGACTACATGCAGACACCCGAGTTCGCTGAGAATGTACAGTGTGTCATGGAACTGGCGGAGAATGAACGCTGCGCATTGATGTGCGCGGAAGCGGTGCCATGGCGATGTCATCGGTCTCTGATTGCCGATGCGCTCCTTGTGCGCGGTTTGCAGGTCGAGGACATCATCAACGCCCGTGGACGGACACCGCATGCACTGACTCCATGGGCGGAGACGGACGGTTTTAGAGTTTTCTACCCGCAGGAAGAGACCGCGGCAGAAAATAAACCTCCATAACGCGTACACCGACGAGGTGATCCCGCTGTTAAATCCAATTGCCAGCTTAGGTGTTTAGGGCCAGTTGTCCTCTGCGTTTCCCCGATATTCATCACAGGAGTTGCCGATATGAAAGATCTTTTTGTCGGATGGGCGATG
>CAZYYR010000065.1:0-11496 GCA_964651465.1 uncultured Nitrosospira sp. | reverse complement strand
GGTCTGTTGATCCGGCTCCTTTCTTTCTCTTGGACGTCGGGTGAGAATTTTCCTGGCCGGATGTACCTTTGCCCGTGGTGTCCTCGGTTCCTTCTCCCTGGAGAATCCTTTGCCTCTTGATCGGCGCTCCTCCTGTCGAAGCGCCCTGTCCGGACTGTACCCCTTCCATTTGGCCTGATGCGGTGGCCCCGCCGTTCTGAGCATGGGCAAAGCCTGCCAATCCTGCTACCAGGCAGGCGATAAGGAGAGAAGATGCCGCGTTTTTCAAAGTGAAAGCGGGATTCATTTTATTGCTCCTTGATATCGATACAGCGACATTGCTGTATCGATATCATGCCCCGCTTGTACGACACATTCCGTTCGTCTACGCACATTGCATATAGATGTGCTTTCGGCATAAAAGCGGCGCGCATGTTCCGATTGGATCCGCGGCAATGAACTTGTCGAGCAGCGCTGGCTTGAGGCCCCTATTCCATAGCGAACCGCATTGAACCACGATAATTTTGGCGATTTCAGATCAATTTGCTACCGCTGCATCCTCCATCACCATTTCCTTTAGCCATTGACGGATATGGGTGAGGTGTTTGTCTTCCTCGCGCAGGGCCTTCTGGAAATCCCGGGCCATGTCCTCCATTCCCATTTTCCCCGCGAGCACGATCAGAAGCTGCCAGGCGTCATTATCCGCGAGCTCCGCGATCAGTATGGCTTCGAGGCAGTGCGCTACCGATGTGCGTGGATCGGTCAGCACCTGGACCAATCCGGCCGAAGCTACGCCATCCACGTCGGCGGAGGGTGTTTGTGCCGTCGGGTCTGCGCCGATGGAACGCATCGCCCTTTCCACGAGCTTGAAGTGCTCATGCTCCTCGTTTCGGAATTCCCGCAGTCTCTCGACGGGAACGATGGAAGCCTCGGGGGAAGCCTCACACTTCGTTATGAGCGCATCGTACAGGCGCACCCCGGCCCGCTCGAAAGCGAGGCGGCACCCAAGCTTGTCGATGAAAGCCTCGGGATTCTTGCCGGTGAGCTTTTCCAGGACAGTGCTGGCCACGCCTTTCAGCGTTCCCGGCGGCGGAACGGACCCGATGGGCTCGGCCTCGCGGATATACTGGCCGCGCATTTCCGCGATCGCCTGTTCATCGCCCTTGGAGGAAGGCGGAGTGACTTTGGTAAATGCAATCATTTCCTTGGCGTCGATCGGGGACATATCGATGCCGGTGCGATTCTTTCCTAGAACTGTCGTTTTTTCCATGATCTGATCTCCTGGTGTCTGTCTTCGGGGAACGTTATCGTACGGTTTCCTTGTCGGCTGCATATTCCTCTCTAAAAGCCATTTCCTTGCCGCGGACGAGTTCCGTGCCCGGCCACCACTGATATCCGGCTGAAACCGTATCGGTGGGCGAACCGGAAGCATTCAGGCGGGCACGGTACTGCTGCGAGGCTTGGCCTTCCTGCGATTTATCCACGAACTGCGTGCCGAGCGCCCGCAAATCGACTTCCTGGTTGAGTACCTGCCGGACGAACCCGCGCTGGCTCTCATATCTGATCGGTTCGGGCAGTTCGCCCGGCAGCACCTCAGCGGGGTCGCGCCGCTCGTATTGCTTGAACAGGTTCATCGCTACCTGCAGATGCCCCAGCTCATAGTCGAGGCAGCGCTCCCAGATGGCCTTGATGCGCGGGTTAGATTCCTGCTGCACGCAACCGTAATAGTTGTAAACCTCGTTGGCTTCATGCAGCAGCCATTTCTCCAGCCAGGTTTCGTTAGGATCGATAATCGACTCGTACTGAGTCACGTGCTGCTCCTCGATGGAGGCGATTTCCACATACAGTTGTCGTACCACGGGGTCGGCATACATCGGCGCGACGTTGAGATAGAAATTCTGCGTCTGCTGCTCGGCCGACATGATGGTCAGTGCATTCAGTTTGGTGATCGGCGCGGCCCGGGTGCGATCATAGGGTTCGCGCAGATTGTCCTGCGGCGCCCGATGCTCCACGATCGTGGGACGGCCGGGAACGATGTCCGTATAGCACTGCGTTATATTGTTCGCGTCCTTGCCTTCCAGCCGATCCAGCATGGCGCTGTACCGGTACAGGTGGTCGAAGTCCTCCAACATCCCGAAACGGTACACCTGGGCCAGATAGGGATCAGGTTCGTTCTGGGCGACCACCGCGGTGACTTCGATCGCGACCTGCTCATAGCCGATGGTCGTCTCCAGGGTGGAGTGGTCCGCGCCGATCAGTCCGTTCACCATCGTGGCCTGGTGCTGTTCGACGGCACGAAGTTGCGCAAGGGGCAACTGCAATTCCCTGTTCATGCGCGCGCATCCGTGTGAGAAGCGCAGGGCCTCCATCTCGATGCCATTCATGAGAATTACCCTGACACGGGTGAACGCGTCGTCATCGAGCTTGCTGATCGGGGCTTGCACAAGATCCTTCCAGGTAAACCGCTGTTTATCCAGCGGGCAACCTTTGTCTTCAAACAGATTAAGTGCCATTTCGTTCTCCTCTGTGGAATGGGCATGAATACTGATGAAAGTAAGTCGAAAACGATGAGAGCAGGAACTCCGGTTCTGCGCCAGGATGGAAACTCGGCAAACCATTGGAGAGGCTTTAGGTTACCTACCCTACTCCATCGTGAGCGAAGTGGAAGGCTACTCCAATAAGTTCCTGGATTCCGTTCGAGAACCCACACAGAAATGAGCAGTGACTAGAGCGTCCGCGCGCGAAAGAAGTACTGGTGTCCCCGCGAGGGATGCCCCTGCACCTGTTTTTCGAGCGCAGCCTGGCGGTCGATTACGGGAGCCCGGAAGACGGATATCTGCGTGAGAATCTTGTAAGTGTAATAACTGCTGAGGTATTTGGCGACCATGGCTGACTCCTTGTCGATCCGGGCATGGAAGGGGAATGCCTTCGGTATCCTTGGAAAGCCCCTAGCGAAACCAGGTTATTTCAGAACCCTGAAATCACCATAGGTGGCGGATCGGCATTAGTCAAACCGGTTTATGTACAAACGGAATGGACCTCGCGGGTTCGGGGAATGTAGGAAATTCCTGATAAGGAGCTCTTTTATCCTTACAGGGCGCCGCAATATTTCCTGACATACATCTCGACCATCCATGCCGTACTTTAGGAAAGCGCTGAACAAAACCTCGCTGAGCGCGTTGCTGTCAAAATTGGAACGATCGTAAGGTGCGGGATGCAGGCGGTAGCCGGGCCTACGATGCCAAGGAGCGCAACGCCAAGGCGCCCCGGCGCGCTGTCGAGGATCCTGTACAGAGAGATCGGGCAGCGGCAGGGTGTCAGACTGCGCCTTTAATGCTGTCGGGGCGTCAGCATCCCGCCGGGCATGCCGCATCTTCCTTCGGAAGATACAGCTCCGCCCTTCGCGGTCGCACCATTCGCGTCGTCGTCTGCGCATCCCATCCCGCAAAGACGCCGTCGCGCCGCCGGGGATTTGTTCAGCGCTTCCTTCGGCAACGTGCAACGGGTGCAGCTAGGCTTATATGGTTTATATGGTGGAGAGCGACATTATCTTCGCCTGATATCATAAATATTATGTTTTTTTAATACTGCTTAAACATGAAGGATGAGCAATTCTTGCTTGTACGCGGAAGACATCATTCAGCAGGGTTCCGTGCGTGCATCTTTGCGGGCCCGCCATCTGCAGGATATCTGGCGGCTGGTTTTGCCGATCCCATCCATTCCTATCGGGTCATGCAATGAACTGTAAAAACGCTCTTCTGGTGCTTGGGATACTGGCATTTTCTGCTTGCGGAAAACCACCGCCCGCCTCGGTCGACCAGGAGGAGCAGGCTGCCCAGGCCGCCCCAGCCACCTCAGCTGCCTCAGCCACTCAAGGGGGCCAGATGGCCCAGGCAGAAAAGGAAATGCACGCCAAGGGCCCGCGCACGCTGATAGTTGCCCGTGCAAGCGAACCCGAGTGGCTCAATCCGGTGGCAGGACACCAGCATGCCGATTCAGACATGGCCATATTCCGGGGTTTATTCAAGATAAATGCCGGGAACGAATTGGTGAACGACATGGCCCGCGACTGGCAGGTCAGCTCCGACGGAAAAACATACACGATCGAATTGCGCCCCGGCATTAAATGGCACGATGGCCAGCCGTTTACATCCGGCGATGTGAAATTCACCATAGAAACCATTCAGAATCCCGGGAATCATAGCGGGCTTCGTAAAAATCTGATCGATATCCGGTCAGTGGAAATTGTCGATCCACTGACCGTTCGGATCCACCTCGACAAACCTTTTGCGCCATTGCCCAGCAAGCTCAGGATCGGCTTGATTCCCAGGCACATTCTCGAAGGCAAGAATTTCAACACCGATGAGTTCAACAGCCTCCGTCCGATCGGAACGGGCCCGTTCAAACTCAAGGAATGGAAGCGGGGCGAATATTTCATCCTGGAGGCCAATCCGGATTTTTACGACGGTCGTCCGAAGCTGGATCAGGTGATATACAAGTTCCTGCCCGACCCCAACGTCAGGCTGGTCCAGCTGAAAAAGGGAGAAATAGATGTGGCGGAGATCACACCCCGACAAGCTGCGGCCATCAAACCCGGTGGTGATGTCGGTCTGGAGGTGGTGGACACGGCGGATTACAGGGTCATGATGTTCAACCTGAGAGATCCCCTTTTTCAAGACGTGCGCGTCCGGCGAGCGATCCAGTTTGCCACAGACCGAAAAGCGCTGGTCCAGGGCGCGCTGCTGGGTTATGGGTATCCCGCTTATGGGCCGCTGCAATTCAACGGGGTAACCGCGGCGGATCTGGCCTTTCAGGACAATGACGTGAAGAAATCGGAAGATATATTGTCGGCGGCAGGTTGGAAACGTGGTGCCGACGGCATATTCGTCAAGAACGGCAAGAGATTGTCATTTCCGCTTACGGCGCGAGCCAATGATCCTGTCAGGCAGGATCTGGCGTTCCTGCTGGCAGACCAGCTGTCGCGCGCGGGGATCGAGGCCATCGTTCATGTTCGCGATTCCTCTGTCATAAAAATACCTCAGATGCCCGCATTTATTCTGGGCGGCGGCATCCCCGGTGAGCCCGATGATGACGTATACCCATATTTTTCCAGCAGCAGCGGAGAACGCGGCAGCAATTACAGTGGCTACCGCAATGACCGAGCCGACGAGTTGTTGGAGCGGGGACGTGAAACGCTTGATCCATCAGCACGGAAGGCGATTTATCAGCAGTTCCAAACCGTATTGATCGAAGACCCTCCCTATAATTATCTCGTTTACTTGCAGCATATTTACGGCATACGGAAAGGTGTGAGCGGCTTCAGCCACAGGGTTTTCGGTCATGGCACTTCGCCGCTGTGGAACATCGAGCAATGGGATGTCGAACGTGAAGGCTGACATGGGCCGCTACCTGGTGCTGCGTCTAGCGAGCACGGCGTCCCAGTTGCTGATGATCAGCATCTGTGCATTCGTAATCATGAAAGCCGCTCCCGGAGACCCGGTGGCCAGTCTGGTCGGTGGACGCGAGTTCATGACTGCCGAGGACTACAGTCGCGTGTCGCAGAATCTCGGCCTCGACCAGCCTGTTTTCGTCCAGTATGGATCATGGCTGGAGAAGCTCTTACAGGGAGACTGGGGCCATTCCATACGTGATGGACGCGCTGTCGGACATGTCATTCTGCCAGCGCTTACCGCAACGCTTATTCTGGCCGGCATTTCGGCTATGGCAATCGCGATCATTGCAACATCGGCTGGCTTCTGGGCGGGATCACATGCCCATACCCGGATCGACTATGCCATCAGCGGCTTTGCTTTGCTCAGCTTTGCAACACCGGCATTCTGGCTGGGCCTCGTTCTGATATGGGTGTTTTCCGTCACATTGGGTCTTCTACCGTCATCGGGCCAGTCCACGCTGGGCCGGGACGAAAACCTGTCGGACTATCTGCAGCATCTGCTCCTTCCGGTTATGTGCATCGTTCTGACTCATGCCGGTCCCTATATCCGGCTGGTTCGCGGCAGCGTGCGCGATGTGCTCGCTACCGACTACTATCGTGCAGCGCGGGCACGGGGGGTGCCGAAAGGTATTCTCGTACGGCGTTATCTCCTGCCCAATGCGCTGACTCCTTTCGCAACATGGATGGGACTTACGCTTCCCCTGCTGGTAGGCGGAACGTTCATCGTTGAATGGGTCTTCGGATGGCCCGGCCTGGGACGCCTGTTTCTGCAGGCAGCGATCGCCCGGGATTATCCGGTCCTCATGGCTGCGGTGCTCATCACGGGACTGCTCGTGATAGTAGGCAATCTGTTAGCGGATATGCTTGTAGCATGGCTCGATCCGAAATTGAGGAAGTCGAATGTCATCGAATAGTGAAATAGCGGAAACGAGGATGACGAGGGCTTCCCTTTCCTCCCTTTCCTCCCTTTCCCCCCTTTCCCGTGAAAAGGAGTGGATCGATTCGTTTTCCCGGCATCGCCTCGGCCGGACCGGGACCGCAGGGCTGGGGCTGATCATGGTCGCATCCCTGGCCGGTCCAATGCTGCTCGACGCCAGCATGCAGCAGGTGGATATCGCCAGGATGTATGAAGCGCCATCGTTGACCCATTTCCTCGGCACTGATCAATTGGGACGGGATTTGCTTTGGCGCATCCTGGAAGGTGGAAGGACCTCGCTTTGGGTCGGCTTTGCAGCCACTTTGCTGGCAACCATACTGGGCTGCGGCTACGGACTGGTTAGCGCAATGTCCCGGGACTGGGTCGATCGTCTTCTGATGCGCCTCCTGGATGCTGCGCTGGCGATTCCCGTATTGCTCCTCGTAATCGTTTTTCAGGCCTTTGGCGATTCGAGCTTACTCAAGATCGTCCTCGTCATCGGCCTCGCCAGCTGGATGGGGACGGCCCGCATGATGCGAACGGAGTGCCGGCGTCTGTTGCAAAGCACTTTTATCCAGGCTGCAATTACAGCCGGCGCTTCTCCAGCGCGCATCGCCTTCAGACATTTACTGCCAAATGCCTGTGGCCCGCTGGTGATCGTCGTAACGGTGGGCGTCGGACAAGCCATACTGCTGGAAACGACGCTGAGCTTTCTGAATCTGGGAGTGCCCGCTACGCACCCCAGTTGGGGCAACCTCATGGGTAACGGCATGAGCGCCGTGCTGGGAGGCGCGTGGTGGACAGTCGTGTTCCCGGGCCTGATGATAGTGGCCACCGTATTATGCATAAACCTGATCGGTGACGGTTTGCGGGATATCGTGAATCCCCGGCACAGAAACGGTTGCTCATCATGACCCGGCCTTTGCTTTCAGTAAGGAATCTCAAATGCCGCTACAAGGCAGGCCGCCATGTGATACGTGCGGTGGATGGGCTCGATCTGGATATCGGGCCTAAAGAGGTCGTGGGAATTGTCGGCGAAAGTGGCTCGGGCAAGAGTACCCTGGCACTTGCAATGCTTGGGCTGCTCGATGCGCCCGAATGTACTGTGGAAGGCACAATCAGCTTCAAGGGACGTGATTTGCGGACCTTGCAGGAAGATGCCTGGCTGGAGGTTCGAGGCAGGCAGATCGGAATGACTTTTCAGTCCCCCGAGCGTTCATTCAGCCCGGCCGCGACAATAGGGCAGCAAATGGCGGAGGCTTTACAGATACATCGACGGCTGAACAAGGCTGCAGCCCGGATGGCAGCCGAGCAAATGCTCGCAAAAGTGGGAATGCCTCATCCAGCTCGAGTACTCGAGAGTTATTCGTTTGAATTGAGCGGGGGAATGTGTCAGCGTGCCGCACTGGCACTGACTGTTTCCCTTCAGCCGGATCTGCTGATCGCAGACGAGCCCACGGCCTCCCTGGACTTGCTTGCGCAGACCGAAGTGACGCAATTGCTGACAACCCTGCGGCATCAGTATCGGATGGCAATGGTGATCGTCAGTCACGACCTGGGGCTGGTTGCGCGCATAGCGGATCGGGTAATGATCATGTATGCAGGCCGGATAGTCGAATCCGGTCCTACGGACCAGGTGCTGCAACTGCCGCGTCATCCATACACAAAAGGCCTGCTGGCCTCGATCCCTCGCCTGGGCACAAAGCTCCGCGACATCCACGCGTTGGCTGGCAATCCCCCGGATCTGACCGCCCGGCCGGCAGGGTGCGCTTTCCTTCCTCGCTGTGATCACGCAGGGGAACCCTGTCGTCATGAACAGCCCCCCCTTGCCATACTGGAAGGTGGCTGCTCTGTCGCGTGCTGGACCCCCGATAGAGCCCTGCCCTGCCATGGTCGAAGCGGGTTTGAAGCAGGAGTTCATAAATGAGTTCGGATCTGCTGGTGCTGGAGAATGTCAGCAAAACTTATCGCACGGTGGGTAACTGGCGGCCAGGTCACCGGCATCAGGTGATGGCGGTTCAGGACGTCAGCCTGCGCATACAGGCCGGTGAAATTCATGGTTTGATAGGAGAAAGCGGTTCGGGCAAGAGTACGTTGACCCGGCTTGTCATGGCACTGGAACCGCCAACCGCGGGAAGGGTACGGATCGGTGGAATGAATGTGTCTGAAATGAAGCCTGGCGGTCTCAGGAATCTGCGCCGGGAGATGCAGATTATTTTTCAGGATCCATATGGCGCTTTGGATCCCTTGCAAACAGTGGAAGCAGCAATTGAAGAACCTCTGCTCAACTTCACCTCCGGTAATAAGGCGCAGCGCAAGCAGCGTGTTCTCGAATTGCTCCTCGAAGTCGGGCTGCCGATACGGCTTGCAGGCGCCTATCCTTATCAGCTCAGCGGCGGGGAGCGGCAACGGGTCTGCATCGCAAGGGCGCTCGCTCCCCGCCCGAAACTGCTTGTCTGCGACGAACCGGTGTCGGCACTGGATAAGTCGATACAAGCCCAGATACTTACCTTGCTCAAGGACTTGCAAAGGCGGCAGGGCCTGACCTATCTATTCATTTCTCATGATCTTGCGGTCGTCAATCAACTATGCACCCGGGTTGCCGTGATGCTCCAGGGCAGGCTGGTAGAGGAAGGAAGCCGCTTGCAAGTGTTGTTGCGCGGGGCACACCCCTATACCCGTAGCCTTAGAGCGGCGGCCGCTTACTTTACAGAGCACGGCGCGTTACCTGAACTGATTTCGGGGGCGGGGGAAACTGTCAGGACCGGATGTATCTTCCAGGACCGCTGCCCGAATATGCAGCCCCTTTGTAAGCAGCAAGCACCTGCCTGGCAGGAAGTGGGGCCTGGCCACCGGGTCGCCTGCCATTTTCCCTGTCGGAACACCAAGGCAAAAAGTCAGCGCAAGGCCCGTGCCGAGGATCAGTCGACGGATTCGACGATCGAATCACCACAGATTCCCCGGCACCCGGTTGAGTACGAATAGCACTACCGCCAGCGCAAGCATGGCGAGCTTTTTTCCCTTTTCCTCCATGTCGGCGGTGAAGCCGGCCATCTTGTCCATCCGCTCAAAGAAATGCCGAAGGAAATACAGGGCGACAGCAATGCCGACCACCATCGCGGCATACAGTATTTCCACGTATCCCGTCTGAAATACCATTCTTCCCTGTCCATGGCGGAAATATCCGCGTCTGCCGCAACCGTTATGCTGTGATGCACAGCTGCTTCAGCAGCTCTTCGGCTGCCAGCTCGGAAGAGGCGGGATTCTGGCCGGTAATCAGCTTGCCGTCCACCTGGAGGCACGGTTCCCAGTTGCTGGTCTTGCTGTAGATGGCGCCATGCTCGCGCAGCCTGTCTTCCAGTAGGAAAGGAACGATGGCGGTCAGGCCGACGGCTTCTTCTTCCGAGTTCGAAAATGCGGTTACACGCTTGCCCCGAACCAGATACTCGCCATCCTGCCCGCGTGCGTTGACCAGCGCCGCAGGCGCGTGGCATACGGCGGCCACCGGTTTATCGTTGGAAAGAAAAGCCTCGATAAGCGCAATGGATGCGCTATTGTCGGCCATGTCCCACATGGGACCGTGCCCACCCACATAAAAGACACCATGGAAATCGCTCGCCTCGACGGCAGCCAGTTTCTGCGTATGGGCAAGATCGGCCTCGGCGGCGCCGTCTGTATGGAAGCGTTTCGTGAAGTGGGTCTGGTTTTCCGGCAGACTGCTTTTGGGATCGATCGGGGGCTGACCGCCCTTGGGCGAGGCCAGCGTGACCGTGGCCCCCGCTTCCTTCAGTACGTAATAGGGTGCTGCAAACTCTTCCAGCCAGAAACCTGTTTTTTCCCCGGTATCGCCGAGTTGTCCGTGGGATGTCAGAACCATGAGAATATTCATCCGTGCCTCCCTCCGTTGGAGTGTGTCGTGAAAAAGATGTGCATCGCCCGTTTCGTGCCCGCCTGCAGGGGATCAGGCTGGGCACGCTTGGCGATTGCAGGTGTTCGGGAGTACATTCAGCTATCCAATCGGCTGGGAGCCCGATCTCCCGTTGCCGTGGCGCCAGGGCTTCGACTGTAAGTACTGAGAAATTATTAATCTATAGCAGGAATGTAGATGTCTTTCAAACTCGACAAGCCGCAAAGCATGCGGGCGATAGATATCCAGACCTTCGGAGGACCGGAAGTGCTGGTGTGCGGTTCACACCCGGTGCCGGAGCCAGGGAGCGGCGAGATTCTGGTGAAGGTTGCGGCGGCTGGCGTGAACCGTCCGGATGTTCTTCAAAGACGCGGGCTTTATCCGCCGCCACCGGGTGCATCGCCGGTCCCGGGGCTCGAGATTGCTGGCGAGGTTGCCGCCGTGGCGGAAGGAACAACACGTCATGCCGTGGGTGACCGGGTATGTGCGCTGGTCCCGGGCGGGGGGTATGCGGAATACTGCACTGCACACGAAAGCAATGCGTTGCCCGTCCCGGAGGGCCTGGGGATGATGGAGGCGGCAGCGCTGCCCGAAACATTTTTTACGGTTTGGGCAAACCTGTTTCAACGGGGTGGGCTCAAGTCAGGCGAGACGGTTCTGATACATGGGGGAACCTCGGGCATCGGCACTACCGCGATCATGCTGGCCAAGGCATTCGGGGCAAGTGTGATGACGACCGCAGGCTCGGAGGAAAAGTGCCAGGCATGCCTGGCACTGGGCGCCGACCTGGCCATCAACTACCGCACTGGGGATTTTGTCGAGGAAACCGCGCGGTTCACCGCTGGCAGGGGCGCGGATGTGGTGGTCGATATCGTGGGAGGAGATTACGTCGGCCGCAACTACAGGGCGGCCGGGATGAACGGACGTATCGTCCAGATCGGCATCCAGAATGGTCCCGCCAGGGAGCTGAACCTGATGCCCATGCTGACCAAGCGGCTGACGCATACCGGTTCGACGCTGCGCTCACGCAGCGTTGCCGAGAAAGCGCAGATTGCGGGTGAACTGGAACGGCAGGTATGGCCCCTGCTGAGGCGGGGAGTCTTGAAGCCCCCGATATTCCGCGTTTTTCCTCTGGAAGAAGCAGCCGCAGCGCATGTGCTGATGGAATCCAGCATGCATATCGGAAAAATCGTCCTGACCATGGAGAAGACATGATATTGCAGGATGAGATCACCCGCCCTC
>CAZYYR010000064.1:0-11611 GCA_964651465.1 uncultured Nitrosospira sp. | reverse complement strand
TGCGAAATGAGGCAAATGTCTGCAGGCCCGTATGCACCCGAATAAAGTCGAAAGAGAAGGGGGAGCTGCAGCAACCCGGTTGCAGAACGCGTTGAAGAAAATTATGGATCGGAGCGGGGAGGCACAGGAAAAATGCATGAGAAGATCGTCATTTATCTGAAACCGACATGCAGTAAATGCAGGGCGACCCTTGCGCTTCTCGGCAATAGTGGAGAAGACTTCGATGCGGTCGATTATTATGAATCGCCTTTGAGTGCAGAGCGGCTGCGCGAACTGATCGATAAGCTTGGCGTGCCGGTGCGGGATGTGTTGCGCAGTGACGAGCCGCTGGCGCGCGAACTCAAGCTGAGCGAGCGGGAGCTGCCGGATGAGGAATTGATCAGGATCATGGTGGAAAATCCGGATCTGATTCAACGACCGATCGTCGTGCGCGGTGACGAGGCCCAGCTGTGCCGTCCGCCTGAGAATGTCATGAAATTGCTGTAATGTGAATTCTGGCAAAGTCCGTGGCGAACGCTGGTAAAAAAGCGGACGCAGCGGGCCTTTCCCGATGTATGACAGTATGACAACGTATGATAATGATGGAGAGGTGATGAGACTGGATCCGGCGATGAAGTTGAATTCCGTGCTGAGCCTGATTTTACGGCTGGCGGTCCAGCTTGTTCTCGTTCTGGTAATGGGCATGCCCGCCGCTCAGGCGCAGGTGGAGTGCACAGGCTGCCTGTGCCCGGGAAATCCCTGCAAGCTGTGTCCGTTGCCGCCTTCCAAAAATATACCGCCTGCTCCGGATGAACCGGGGACCTGCCTCAGGATCAGGGAGAATGTGCCGGCCGTCTCCGCGGATACGGATCCGGATACGCACTATGCCAGCCTGGATAGATCGATAATGGAATGCGTCAGAAATGGCGGTGACGTCGTCATGAATTCGCGGCGTAACAAGGAATTTCCTTCCAAACATTATTGCAAACCGTACACTGCCCAGGGCAGGACCGGCATGGATAGAAGTCCGTCGCCGGAAAAAAAATAGGGACGGGCATTACCCGCCCGGTTAATGGCATGCGAGACGGGTTTGGGGGCCATGTGATCTATACAGCATGTTTCCTGGAATGTCGCCAGCGACCCCGTCTGTTTTCGTGCACCGTTTCCGGTATGTGCATGAAATCGACGCGCAGGAAGCCCTTCCGGTTCCGGGGTGCGATCGAAGGAAAGAAGGGATGACTCGGGCTGAGGCGGGAAGACATGACACCGGCGCCGGAACCGGTTCGTGGTCACGGCTGCGGCGTGACCCCCAGTCTTTCCTCAAACTGATCCTGCTGGGCTTTGCCATCGTGGGCTTGCCATTGATCGCTGCGCTGATCAACAGTGCGATTTCCATCGACCAGCTGGCGGATCAGAGCCGCAAGGCAGTGTATCAGGCTGCGCAGATCGCGCACGGCAGCCGCGCCCTGGCGGACGAGATCGCTGCCATGGAGCGGGCTGTACGGCAAACGCATATCCTCAACGATGCTTCTCTGCTCGAAGGCTATTTTCGCGCCCATGGCAACTTCGAGAAAACCGCCGCCAGTCTTGCAGAGCTGTCTCTGAATACGGAACAAAGGACATTATTGACGCAACTGCAACTGGCCGGGGTCGAGATTCACGGGAAGATATCGAACGCCAGGGAATTTCCGGATCAATTGCGCGATCAGCTCGGCGGCTTCGGATTGCTGAGGGATCTGGCCCGGCAGTTCTTTACGCTGGCTTACAGCCTGATCGAGCGTGAAGTGGATGAGATGCAGAATATGGCAGGGCATGCGCGCTTCACGGTGGAATGGCAGGTCCTGGCCCTGATACCGTTCGCCATTCTGCTCGCATTCCTTTTTTCGATGCGCATTGCCCGCCCGATCCGTCAGATCGACGAGGCCATTCGCAGCATGGGGCAGGGCGAGCTGAACAAGCCCATACGCGTGGAAGGACCGCAGGACCTGGTATATTTTGGAGAGCATCTGGACTGGATGCGTCGCCGCCTGCTGAAGCTCGAAGAGCAGAAGACCCGATTCCTGCAGCATGTTTCCCATGAGCTCAAGACTCCGCTCACCGCCATGCGCGAAGGCGCAGACCTGCTCGTGGAAGGCGTGGCGGGAGAGTTGACGGAAGAGCAGCATCGCATTGCGAGAATACTGCGGAGCAGCAGTGTCCAGCTTCAGCGTCGTATCGAAGATTTATTGAACTACAGCGCCTTGCAGACCGAAAAGGCCGCACTGGTGAAACATGAGGCGAATCTCACGAAAATCCTGGATGCGGTACTGCAGGACCAGAACCTTATCATCCTGAACAAGGGCCTGAAGATGGACCTCTCATGCCCGGATCTGATCATCCGGTGCGATGAACAGAAAATCAGGATCGTCATGGATAATCTTTTATCGAATGCGGTGAAATTTTCTCCCCAGGGAGGCTGTATCCGCATCTGGACGAGCAGGACAAGCGGGATGGCTCAATTCGACATCATGGACGCCGGCCCCGGCATCGAGGAAGGAGAGCATGAGAAAATATTCGAGCCATTCTACCAGGGGCGCCAGATGGTGGACAGCCACGTGAGAGGGACCGGGCTGGGATTGTCCATCGCGCGCGAGTACGTCCTGGCCCATGGAGGCAATATCGAACTGGTACCGCAGCCCGGCAGAGGCGCACATTTCCGGCTGACGATACCCATCAGCGATCCGCCAGAGGGAGCGGCATGAGCATCCTGTCCCGCAATTGGCTCTCGCTGCCAGCGATAGCAGTCTGGCTAGCCGGCTGCTCGGCCATCTCGCCCACCTTGCCCACCTCGCCCCATCAGTCGAGTATCGAGCCTTTGTTCTGCGAGGAGAGAATCGATCCTTGCGAAATAGGTGAGATAATGGATTTCTACGAGACCGCCCGGAAACTGCCGGCAGGGGAGCTGGGGCGCGCCCATGAAAGGGCAAAGCAGAACTTCGCGAAGAACAGGAACGACATGAATCGCGCAAGGCTGATATTGCTTCTTATCCTGCCCAATTCACAGCCTCGTGACCTCCCTGCAGCGCTCCATCTGCTCAACGAGTGGCCGCGGGACAGCAAGCCCGCCAGTTTGCAAGGTTTCAGAAATCTGCTCGCCGGGCTCCTGGCAGAACAGCAACGCCTGAATCACAGCGTGGAAGAGCTTGCGCAGAAACTGAGGGAGGAGCAGAAACGTGGCGAAACGCTGCAAAGCCAGATCGAGGCTATAAAAAATATGGAAAAAAACCTGCTCAAAGAGCTCTGAATGCAAAATTGCAAAGTCATGCCCAGTCTTAAACCGAAAATCCTCATCGTCGATGATGATACCGATCTGCTGGAGTTGCTGGTAATACGGCTCACCGCCGCCGGCTATAAAGTGGAGGCGGTAGAAAGCGCCGAGGCGGCGTTGAACTACCTGGATGTGTCGCGCCCGCAACTGGTTATCAGCGATATGCAGATGAGCGGCATGGACGGAATGGCGTTGTTCGATCACATCCATCGCACGCTGCCTACCTTGCCTGTGATCATCCTGACCGCGCACGGCACCATTCCGGATGCCGTTGCCGCAGTCCAAAGAGGCGTATTCGGCTATCTGGCCAAGCCTTTCGATAGCAAGACCCTGCTGGCCAACATCAGCCAGGCGCTTCGCTTCGTATCCGGCGCATCGAAAAAAGAAGTGGCGCAGGCTGCCTGGCGCAATAGTATCATTACACAGAGCGCCATCATGGAGGATCTTCTCACCAAGGCCGGACTGGTGGCCGAAGGTGATGCCAGTGTGCTAATTTACGGCGAAAGCGGCGTGGGCAAGGAATTGTTCGCGCGCGCCATACACGACGCATCGAAACGCGGTCAGAATCCGTTCGTGGCCATCAATTGCGCCGCGATTCCGGAACAGCTGCTGGAGTCCGAGCTGTTCGGGCACGTCAAAGGCGCCTTTACGGGCGCCGTCCGGGATCACAAGGGGCTGCTGCAGCTGGCCGAGGGAGGAACACTGTTTCTGGACGAGATCGGCGATATGCCGCTTCTGCTCCAGGTCAAGCTGCTGCGCGTTCTTCAGGAAAGGCAGGTGCGGCCCGTCGGGTCGACACAGTCGGTTCCTGTGGATGTACGCATCATTTCAGCGACCCATCGCGATCTCAAGGCTGAAATCGCCGCGGGTGCCTTTCGGGAAGATCTGTATTACAGGCTGGACGTCGTATCGTTGACCATCCCGGTCCTTGCCCAGCGGCGCGAAGATATTCCCTTGCTGACAAACTATTTCCTGAGCATGTTTTCGGAAAAATACCAGAAAAACATCAATGGGTTCTCTCCCGAAGGCATGGAAATGTTGGTCAGTGCGTCGTGGCCAGGCAATGTGCGGCAGCTCATGAACGTGGTGGAGCGATGCGTCGCCCTGAGCACCGCTCCTCTTATTTCTCCCGTACTGGTTTACGATGCGATGCACCGGGAAGAAGAGCATCTCGTATCGTTCGAGGATGCCAGGAAAAGTTTTGAGCGGGATTATCTGGTACGCGTACTGAAGATTACCGGCGGCAACGTGACTCAGGCAGCACGCCTCGCCAAGCGCAACCGCACGGAATTCTACAAGCTGCTCCAGAGATACAGCCTCGATCCCTCCGTCTTCAAACAGCCCCAGACCTGATTTGCTCGCGCGTGATCAGGTTTCACCCGCGATCGGACGACGCTCATCCTCAACGAACCTGTCGCCCTTTTGCACGATAAAGCCAAGTTCCGTCCACCAGCGGACCATGTCGGCATAATCATCGATGCCGCGGGAGAAAGGCTGCACGCGGCCGGATGCGGTGATGATATCGACCGGGCGCTGGGCCGGCCACCAGAGTTCCCCGCAAGCGAGAAAGTCGGCCTGCCACGGCAGCGCCATGCGCTGGGTCAGGAAGCCCGCAGGCAGCGTATGCCTGATGCGGAAGGCGGCTTCGTACGTGGCTGCCTGTGCAATGACATACGTCACCTCGATTCCCGGAAAGAAAGGCGCGCCGATACACCCTTCCAGCGCAGCGCGGGTCAATGCATCGGGCTGCTGGGCCAGTGGCAGTTCTTCAAAGGGAACAGGCACAGGCTCGGCCGACCAGTCCGCCCGAAAATCCCCATCCGACCATTTTTCCATCATCGCATACTGGTACTCCGTCAGCGCGGTATATTCGCCCTGCTCCGGATTGTCGGGATCGAGGCCGCTGTTCACTTTCGGCATGGAGGGCGGGGTGCGGGCCGGCGGCGAATTGGGGTCGACACGGGTATTGGGCTTCATCAGCCATCTGAACACGGCTTCACGGAACGGCTTCGCATTCTCCGATTTGTCGGCAAGCTTGCCCAGCCGCGCCTCGTTCAGGAAGTTGCCGCCTGCACCGTGGTGGCGATTCCTTTCCTCGACCACCCAGTGCATGACGACTACCCGTTTCAGTATCGGATAGATGTCTCGGGTGAAGGATGGAATATCCTTGATCACCCGCGGCGAAAAATTCCTGGAGGCGACATTGAGGGCCTGGTCATACCATGTGGTGACGTTCTCGATGCCTGGCGCATATGAGGGCGGGGCGACCACCACCCATGCCCCGCCTTCCGCTTCCGCAGGTTCTTCGTCTTCCCTCTCGATCACGGCGGTGACGGGGCCGTCGGATACGCCGTCGTACCATCCATCGTTGTTGGCAAAATTGTTCAGGCCGCGCCCGATGGGAGAACCGGATTTTCCCGGCCCGCCCACTACGATGAGACGCCCGTTCCCGTCGGTCAGCAGGCGGCCGAGCACGACCTTCTCGCTGCCCTCGATCCGCCCGTTCCTGGTGAAACGAATTTCACCGCTCAGGAGCGAAGACTGCTGGTTCTCCCCCGAGATCGAGCGCAATGATGCATCGATGATCAGGCCTGCGCGCTCGTACTCCTCGTTTCGCGGCGTGCCCGACGGGCCGCCGGGCGGAAAACTTCCACCGGCCGCCTTGCTGTTGACGAGATGCACGTTCCAGGTGATTTTCGTATTTCCGTCTTGCGCGATCTCGCCATCGAGCGTTTCCTTGCCGAGATCGTCGCGGCTGAATTTGTAAATATGGAACCGGACGCCCTGTGGCTTGATTCTTCCCGAAGCATCGCGATAAGGCCCGGGCGGAACGATGCCGGGCGATTCGGGCCCCAGAAAATGATCGGTTTCGCTGTTTCCAATCCGCGCGACGCCTATCGGCGGATAAATCCGGTAGACCGTTTTCATGTTTTTCGCTCCATCGCAATAGGCACACATGCAGCCAGTCAGTCACATCCATATCATAGTATTCCCCAAGAAATTTGCCGGTTTCTCCGAGCCATGGGAGGGTTGCCGGTATGCTTTGTCCTCGGGGAAGGACAGATAAGGATGCACTGTCTGTGACTCATGAGTCTTATGAGTCCTATGTTCGAGATCGCACGGAAAGGGTCTGGCGCATTTCCTAAAGTCGAACGGTTCCCGCGGCGTTCTTCTTTCTCCTTTCTCCAGAGGGTCGCCCTGGCGTTCCATCCGGATGCGGATTCGGATTGCGAAGAAAGGTACAGGAGGCGATTCATAATGGATATCCGGCAAAATCAGGCTGTTGAAGCGACACCGGTCCATATCCCGGCCAGCGGCGTGGTCTTGAACGCAGACCTGACCATGCCGGCGGAGGCCCGGGCAGTGATCGCATTCGCCCATGGCAGCGGGAGCAGCCGACACAGTACTCGAAACCGTTATGTTGCCCAGGTGCTCAACGGATACCGGTTTGCGACCCTGCTTGCCGATCTTCTCACCGATAAGGAAGAAACCGTCGATATGCGCACACGGCATTTACGCTTCGATATTCCCATGCTCGCAGACCGCCTGATCGATATCGCCGACTGGCTGCAGCAGGAGCCGCAGACTCAAAAACTGAACATCGGCTTGTTTGGCGCGAGCACAGGCGCGGGTGCGGCGCTGATCGCAGCCGCGAGGCGGCCGGAAAACATCATGGCTGTGGTTTCGCGCGGTGGCCGGCCGGATCTGGCAGGGAATTACCTGCCGGATGTCATTGCCCCCGTTCTCCTCATCGTGGGAGAAAACGATCCCGAAGTGCTGGAACTGAATAAGCAGACGCTTGCGCAGCTCAACCCCAACGCTCGCTCGAAGCTGGAAATCGTGCCGAATGCCACACATCTGTTTGAAGAGCCAGGCACGCTGGAAGCTGCGGCGCTGCTGGCAGCGGAGTGGTTCCAGACCCATGCGGAAGAGATCGGAGGAAAGGCGTAGGTGGACGGTACGGTTTTCTATTTCGCCAACAGGACGGAAGCCGGAAAGCAGCTGGCGGCAGCCCTGTCCCACCACACCGGAGAAGCGGATATGCTCGTGCTGGCCCTTCCGCGCGGCGGGGTGCCGGTAGCATATGAAGTTGCCAGGGCGCTGGCTGCGCCGATGGATTTATGGCTTGTCCGCAAGCTTGGCGTACCGGGCCAGGAAGAACTGGCGATGGGCGCCATGGCTGGCAGCGATACCTGCGTGCTCAATCAGGAAATCATCAATCTGTTGAATATCGATCAGGATTCGCTGGATGCCGTCATTGCCCGGGAGCGGGCCGAACTGGAAAGACGCAACCGTCTTTATCGAAAGGGCCGGCCAGCTCCCGATACCAAGGAAAAAACGATCATTCTCGTCGATGACGGCCTTGCCACAGGCGCGACCATGCGTGCGGCCATCGCTGCACTGCGTCACGCCGGCGCTGCAAGAATCATCGTGGCCGTACCCGTAGCAGCAGCATCGGCGTGCAGAAAAATTGAAAGCGAAGCAGATGAAGTCGTGTGCCTGTATACCCCGGAGCCGTTTTACGGGGTAGGACAGTGGTATGACGATTTCTCGCAGACTTCGGATGGGGAGGTGCTGGCGCTCGTGCGCGATACCTCTTCAACTGCCGGAGGCGATACGGATGCGCGCGAGTAGGTTTTGCGCGGTTTGCGGCAAGGTATCTAGAAATCCGGTGCCGGGAAGGGCTGGATCCGATCGTTGTTCGTTCCGGACGGCGCGAGCGGGTCATGGCTGATCACGATTTGCACCGGCGATTGACGGATGTGCTCGAACGGCATGCTCAGCCCGTGGCCGAAAGGGACGTCGAGTGCGGCCGGCTGGTGGATACCGTACGGAGGCAGGCAAAAGCCAAAAAATTCATCCTGATGGGCGAGGCCACCCACGGCACGGCGGAGTTCTACCGCATTCGTGCCGAAATGTCCCGCTATCTCATCATGGAAGAGGGATTCGATGCAGTTGCGGTCGAGGCCGACTGGCCGGATGCCTACAGGATCAACCGCTTTGTGACCGGCCGGTCCGATGATGCCGATGCGAACGCCGCCTTGTCGGGATTCGAGCGGTTTCCTGCCTGGATGTGGCGTAACGAAGAGGTTCATACCTTCGTGAACTGGCTGCGCGATTACAACGAAGCGGCCGCGCCAGCCAGGCCCTGCCGGCAGCCGGTCGGGTTTTATGGCCTGGATCTGTACAGCATGACCACTTCGATGCAGGCCGTGCTGTCGTATCTGGACCAGATCGATCCAGAGGAGGCGGCAGCGGCGCGCGGGCGCTATGGCTGCTTCGGCCAGTTCATCGGCAATCCCCAGGCTTATGGCTATGCCATCGCTTCTGGCCGATGGGATTCGTGCGAGCAGGAGGTCATCGCCCAGCTCATGCAATTACAGCGCAACGCGCGACGGTACGTCGAACGGGATGGGGCTTTCGACGGAAACGAGTATTTCTCGGCACAGCAGAACGCCGAACTGGTCAGAAACGCGGAGGAATACTATCGAGCCATGTTCTGGGGACGGCCCAATACGTGGAACCTGAGAGACCGGCACATGTTCGAGGCGCTGGAGAAGCTTGCGGCTCATCTGGAAACCATGCTGGAGCGCGAGGCACGGATCATTGTCTGGGCGCATAACTCCCATCTGGGCAATGCTGCCGCAACCGAAATGGGCAGGCGCGGGGAGACCAATATCGGGCAACTGGCGACGGAGAACCACGGCGACAGCGTACTGCGTATCGGGTTCTCTACCAGCCGGGGGAAGGTGACAGCAGCCTCGGATTGGGATGGGCCCGCCGAAACCAGGACCATACGTCCCCCTTTATCCGGCAGTTACGAGGAACTCTTTTCCACCCTGGAAAAGAAGCGTTTTTTTATCGACCTGAGAAGGGAAAATGAAGCGGTCGCGGCGCTGCGCCCGGAACGCCTGCAGCGGGCGATCGGCGTCATTTACCGGCCTGAAACCGAGCGCATGAGTCACTACTTCAAGGCTTCGCTGCCTCTTCAGTTCGATTTCATGATCCACCTCGACGAAACGCAGGCCCTGCGGCCCTTGCCGGCTTTTGCCCATCGAAGGCCGGGGGAAATGGACGAAACGTATCCATCGGGTCTATAGCTGCGATCCGGGGGGTTCCATGCCATCTTTACAACCCTTCTTTTTCTCTCTTCTTTATTTCCCCTCTGGAAACCCGTGTCCTTGCTTTTTATATCGCGTGATCTATTTTTAATAGTGCCTTGGTCGGGTGAAAAAATCGATGAACAGCTTGCTTGCATGCTCGTCAGCGCGGTTGCGCAGACGACATCGAAGGCGGACATGGGAGTTACTGAGCCAGGGGTGTTCCGATCAAGAGGGAACAAGTGGAAGAGGTGCGGTGATCATTGACTCTTGATGGAGGAAAAAATGAATAATCTGGCTTATATTTTTCTGGTCGCTGCAGCCGTATACGGCCTGGGACAGGCAAGCGCCGCAGAGGATGGTAGTACGGCGGAAGAGGCGAACCGTGCGGTGAACATCACGCTCGGCAGCACGGGCGGTGCACTCGACAATGCGGCACTGCGATCGGTACGCAAGCTGGTCGGGCAAGCCATTGCCGGCGAGACGGTCGATACGTTCGCTGTCTACAGTCCGAGAGCGGGGGGACCAATTCCGATCGAGGGTGGATTGAACGCGTGCGCGGAATCGGGCTTCAGCTCGACACCGAAACGGTTCAGTGCGTTCGTCAAGGAGTTGCGGGCCGTTCGCCCAAAGGCCGGAACGTTTCTCAACGTGGAGTTGACCGACCAGTGCAAGCCGGTCGACTCCGCTCCTGGCGGGACGGTGTGTGGCGGCATTGCGGGAACAGCTTGCCCCGAGGCGAACCAGTACTGTGATCTGGGCAGTAAATGCAAGATGCCGGATGCCCAAGGTATCTGCAAGACTAAGCCCAGCATTTGTACGAGAGAGTTCCGCCCTGTTTGCGGCTGCGATGGCAAAACGTATGGCAATGCATGTACTGCAGCAGCGGCGGGCGTATCCATCGAGCATGAAGGCGAATGCCGGAAACCCGGAAAACAGGCATGTGGCGGAATTGCGGGGATTCCTTGCCCCGCTGGCAAGACATGCGTGGATGACCCGAGCGACGATTGCGACCCGAAACGCGGAGGAGCGGACTGCCCGGGGATATGCGAAAGCAAATGAGAATGGAATGGCGGCGTTATTCCATACCGGCCCCCGCAATGTTAGGCAGCGCACAGAAATATGGATGAGGCGATGTTAAATATCCGCGAGTTTGGCCGTTGAATAAGGGCCATGCAGCGAACTGGACTGATAATCCTCTGCATGGCCCGATTAACCCGTTTAGGAGAGCGATATCTTGTCAGTCACATCATCAGGCGAAAATTCAGCCGGAATCGGCGAAACCCCGCATCACGAGGAGAACTCCAGGGAACCTTGCCGATCGAAAACAGCGATATCAGGCATACCTGTGCCGGAGTCGCATGACCGGGTCCAGCCCGAACGAAGGAAGGGCCACCAGGTCATTTCAACTGCGACCTACTTTCGCGCAGAGCGCCGGGGATCGGGCGGTGTAGGCTACGGCGGGTCTTATGTACCGACGGATGTGGAAGCCGACGCAGGCGACGGAATGCACGACGAATGAAAGCCGGGCCTATTTCTGGCCGGGTTGGGCAAAAAGACAGGGACAAATTGGATTTTTAACATTTCAAAGGAGGGACATCATGGCAAATATTACGCGGCGCTCACCCTTCGGTGATATTTCCCCCTATGACCCTTTCGCCAATTTCGATGACTGGTTCAAGGGTTTCGGCATGCGGCCTTTTTCGCTGGACGGAGAGACGGCGCCCGCCATCAAAATCGATTTGAGCGAAAGCGATACGGCATATAGCGTCCGCGCTGAGATTCCCGGCGTCAAGAAGGAAGACGTCAAGGTGCAGGTGGAAGGCAATCGCGTCACCATCAGTTGCGAGACGAAACAGGAGAAGGAGGAAAAGGAGGGTGGAAGAGTCATCTGTCGCGAATGTAGCCAGGGATCGAGTTACAGGAGTTTTACCCTTGGTGGAGAAGTGGATGAGACCAGAGCAGAAGCCAGGTACGAAAATGGCATGCTGGAGCTGAAGTTGCCGAAAAAGGAAGGCAGAACATCGCGGCGCATCGAGGTCAAGTAGCCTGTCAACTGGACTTGGGGTATCCGCAAACAGTCCACAAGCAGAGCTGGCCGTTATTGCGTCCGCCGTCCGTTGTCATGCATCCGCTTCCCGTCTGCGCGGAAAGGAAAGGTGCAGCCTTGCACTGGGAACGATAAGGGATGAGGGATGAGGGGATAAGGCGCAGGGTTTTTCGC
>CAZYYR010000063.1:0-11624 GCA_964651465.1 uncultured Nitrosospira sp. | reverse complement strand
GTTGGCGGGCAATCGATCTCTGCGGCGCCGCTCGCACCGTGTTGAACTTGATGAGATAACTGGAGATAGTGGAGACTACAAGGGAACGGCGGAATCGACTGCGATGACGCCAAAGTCTGTTGGTACTTTCGTCCCAGTGCCGTCATTGATGGACAGACGCACCTTTGCTTTGCCCGCCACTCTCTCGCCCATCACCTCGAGGTTGCTCTCGAAGTTGTACCAGTGTTCCCTCCACCCGAACTGCATCCCGCTTATGCGTGTCTTGCCATATGCCATCCCGAGCGCCTGTGCGCCCAGCAGGAGACCACGCTCGACGGCGAAACCGGGAGTCAGGGACGAATTGATAGGCTGATCGGTCTCGGTGGCGGTGGCAGCGTTTCCAGCCGTAACGATGCGGGTGCGTTCGCCTGGCAGGAACCGGATCGCCCGCTCGTTCTTGATCACCAGAATCCCGTTCCACATCCCGACCTCGCCCGCCAGGAGCGGATGACGCGTATCGAAATAAGCGGAGCGATTGACCGCATTCTGCTGAAAGGCGCGCAGGGAGCCTTCTGTCAGAAGCACCGAATACTGGTTCGGCGTGGCGAGGAAGATCCACATCCTGGAAGTCTGAGCAGCCCTGTCGCCGGCCAGCTTCACGGACTGCAACGGCTGGTCCATGTCATCCAGCCGTTTTCGCAGGTTGTCCAGATGCACCAGTTTCAGGGCATCAGTGGATACGATGGAACCCAGTTGCTGCCCGCCCTGGACGAGATTGGCGCCGTTGACTACGAAATGCCGGTTGTAGGTGGGTGCCTTGACGGGATTCACCATGATTGCACCGAAATTGGGCGCACTCTGCAGCGGAACCGTCCAGTCGCTGCCAATCTGGGAACCGCGGGCGCCGGCAAGGTGCACCAGGGATTCCTGCGTATCGAGACGCGGAAAATAGCCGGATAACTGTGCCAGCGCGATCTCGCGCAGATTGTGCTTGGTGCGCTGCTGCGACATGCTGCCGCCCGCGTCGATCACCTTGCTGGCAAGATCGATCTTGATTTCCATGGACGAAAATGTCAGCGTATCGCCCTTGCCTTCCCGATTGACATCTCCCATCAACGGCTCGCCGCTCACGGTATCGACCAGGTCGAGCGAAACGATATCGCCTGCATTCTTCATCAGGTTGTCTATCCTGACGATGGGCATGCCCGGCTGGGTTTGACCGGCAATATTCTCCATGGCGGCGGAAGGTTCCACCGGCCCGACCAGGTTCTCCATGGCGGATGTGCCCTTGAGCGTATTGGCGAAAAGGGCGGCACTGTAATGTTTGACAGCTATCGAGCTGCCGCTTGCAACGTTGGTTTCAGCCATTTGACGGTTCCTTTAATCAATTAAATTCGACTAATCGAGTTCAGCTCTCAAGGCAGCAGCCTTGTGCGAGGGCATCTGCATCAACTTTTTCGCCAGCTCATGCGGACTCAGGTTTTCGATTTGCTCTCGCTCCGATGCGGGATTCGCACCACCTTGAATGTCCGACAAGGTTATGGGTTTTCTTGGCGTGGCAGCCTCGAGTCTTGCTTTTGCATGGGCTTTCGTCTGCTCCGGATCGGCTTTCGCCGAGGGAGCCGATGCTTCCGGCATGATTGCGCGGACACGCCTGACCACTTCTTCAAACCGCTCGGCATACGGACGTCCCGCCCAGATGGAAGTGGTCCGCAAAATCTCATCCTGCCTCAAGGCCTCATCCCAGGCGTCGGAATCAGAGGCTTCCCAGTGCACCAGATCGGGATTGTTGTCCCTGGCTTCAGCCACCTGCTCCTGGACGCTCAGTTCCCTCACGCGTTTGGATTCCTCCTGCTCACTCCTGAGCGTCTGCAGCGCTTCTTCCAGTCTTTCATCCTGCCTGCGACCGCCTTCCAGAATGGTGCTGATGACCTGATGGAGCTCGGGCATATCGTTTTTCAAGACATCCATGTGCTTGATCAGCGCATCGTCGGATACCGGATTCCTCTTGCTTTCCGCTCCATTTTCCTGCTTTTGCAGCTCATCGAGCCGGCTCCTGGCCGATTGCAGTTGCTCGCGCAGCGTTGAGTTCTCTACACGCAACGCTTTATGTCTCTCATAAGGGATGACTCCCTTGCCGCTTTTATTCAGGATGATGGGATCGCTCGGGTGGCCTTCGGCAGCCTTCAATGCACGTTCTCCCGTTTCAGCCCGGGGTTCTTCATTACCCGAATTTTCGGTTATCTGCTGTCCAATTCCGGACTCCATGCGCTTGCCAGTACTGTCTCCTTGTAAAACCTCTGCTTCCAGGGCAACGCCTGAAGGTTTCTCATCCGTAAGCTGATCTACTTCCATTGCTTCCTCCATACTGCTTTACTTGTGAATGGGTCCGCAAAAGCGGAATTGGTCAAAATTGCGGTATCCCCGTGAGTTCGTTCGCCTTTGTGAAAAGCATAAAAAAAGCCGCTCATCGCGGCTTCATTATTGATCGACAATTTGCTACTTTTGTAGCATCTGCGATGGGGTTATCGGAACGCCTCCCATCACCTTCTGGTACCCGTCGTTACCGGCCCAAATATTTACATTACGGATATGGATGGACTTTTTACCCCATCCGGATGCCTTGTTGAAATTATATATTCCGAGCTTCAGATATCCGCCCTGCTCCCGGTCATAACAATTGGGGAAGTTGAATCGCTTTAACATCGGAACCCTGTCGACAAACAGTTCCCAGAATCCAGTCTTGTCCAGCTGCCAGTTGGCATGAAAACACATAGCATGCCACCTGTCGAATTCAAAAGGCTGGTTTCCAACCCGATAAGAAGCGCCTCCAGGAACAGTCACATCTACAGGCACCCGGGCAACCAGCTGATTGTTCTCTAGATGCAGCGTAAATTGCACAGCCACTTTCTCACCTGGAGATTCATGTATCTGCATGATTGCAAAACCGACATCGGTTGATCCCCAATCGGAAGGAACCATAAACTCCCATGTATACCAGCGCTCGCCTGTTGGATCGAGCTGGGGCTTGAACGACAGTTCTGTCCGCCGATCTCCATAAGTTGGTTCATCCGTTTCCCGCACCGTCAGCACAACCGAAGTTTCCCCGATTTCAAGTAACCCGGGGGCTCCGTGGGGAATCGAGTTCCCGCTCACGTTCATTCCACGTCCTTCGAGGTTGCTTACGCCTGCAAATGTAGATGTTAGAGGGTAGGATCCAATCAAGGGCATCAGAAAGCACTCGCTAAAATGAGTTTTCCCGGGCTGGAGCGCAACTGCTGGAAGACAGTTGTGATACTGGCGATAGCCGGAACAGGATAGGTTGCAGGTAGACGGAGAACCACCAGCGCACGCGTTGCTGTCTTAATGCCGGCTGTACCGCCTGGTGCGGGAGAAGAGGCGCCGATATTTACTGTGTTCATGGTTCGTGTATCAAAATCCGACGTCGGATAAAAATCGATATAGCTGGAGCCGAAGTTCGGGTCAATGATCCCATCGACCCAATGGCAGTATTTTCTGTTTTGTCCATCGATGACAATACCGAAATCATGAAGGTTGCCATCGAAGGGAACATATACACCCGATCCGCCATAGGCAACGGCGGCACCGTACAGAACCAGTTGAAACCGCCCGTCCGTTCGTACTAATATTTGCCAACCGCGTTGCGAAGTATTAAAACCATCCCCGATCATGGGCATGCTCGAGCCTTCTGGTGTCCACTTGCCGAGCATCCAGAGAATCAGTTTTTCTCCGGCCGAGTAATCGAAATTGATTGCTGGAATACGGAGTACCGAATCCGTAGCGCCTGAGACCGGGTCCGCCGTACTGATATATCCTGGATCGGCAAACATTTGTGCATCTGACAGGCTGGTCCCGCGCTCGCCATGATTGATTCCAACCAGGTCGAAGAACTTTCCATCTCCGGTAAATTGGCTACCTGCAAACCCATGAAAGTGATAGTAGGGATGAATCTGGAGTCCGATTACGTCACCATCCGCCTGCAAGCCGGTAATCTTTCCCGATGGATCCCGGCTGTAGATGCCGGTCCCGGTATCCGCATCGCCTCTTGCCAGCAGTTCTGTCTCCATCGCAGGATCGAGATGTAGCAGGCTGCCCGTTCCATGGCGTACCCCGCCGATCGTTGTGTCATAGCGTAAACGTATCATTTCAGATACTCCTCAGATATGCTGACTTGTCTCTTCACCATTTGCTCCGCTTCGCCCTGGCTTCCAGCTCGACCTTGTGCTGCTTGATTTCCAGGTCGCGCTCCTTTAAATCCAGTTCGCGCGACTTATCCGTCAATAACCGTCGGGCATCTTGTAGCTGGTCCTCCAGCGCGGCGATTTTCTGTCCGACTTGCTGCAGTTGTGCCTCGAACTGTTGCCTCAGTGCCTGCATCCGCGCATCCTCCCCGTCCAGTCCACCCACCTTGCGCAACTGGTGCGCCAGCTCGTAGCGGTTGGGCACATCGGAGAGCTCAAGCATGGCCGGATACAGGACTGCCTGATAGGCTGGTGGCGCTGCCTGTATGACCTGGCCAAATGCGCGCAATTGCTGCGCCCTGAACGTCGGCGTAGCCGGGATGTCTTCCAGCACCACCTTGACCCGGGCAGCAACCAGGTCATTCTCAATCGCAGGGCCGGCATCCGTCTCGATGGGCCGGTTGAAATGGATGACCTTCCGCCCAGCACCTTCCCGGACTGCCACGGTAGCGGAATTGCCCATCATGTCCTGCCTGACGAGAGCGAGAAGTTGGTGCCCGACCGATCTGCGCGCGTAGCGGAAATTGTCATTGGGCTCCGCCAGCACGGTGGAGCCCTGTTCGACCAGGCTGTTGATGGCCACGCCGCTGCTGGCGGAGGTATCCGCGCCCAGCATTGCGCGATAGATACCCGCCACCTCCTCAATTCTGGCCTTGCGCTCCTGTATCAGCTGAAACACCTGCGCCGCAAGCTGATATTCGCGCAGAACCCGGAATCCGCTTTCATTCCTGCGCTGGGCGTTCAGGACTGTCATAGAGCGCAGGCTGCCTATATTGTGCGCAACCTCCTGATACGTATTCTGGCTGAGATCGAGAGCATCGTTGTCCACCTCGACTTTTACCGAATTCAGGACCTCGTAAAGCAGGATGTCCAGGTCGATGATCTGGTCCTGAGGGCCGCGCATGTCCCGGACCAGGCCGTACGGCGTTCGTATCCTGTCCTTGCGGAAACACCAGAACGGAATATAGGGAAAATCGGTATGCGGCAAGGGACTGGGCGTGTCCATCAGCTTGTGCGGTCCCAGCCAGATCGAAAAACGTATTCTCGCGAGCAGCGATTTCTGCACCTCCACCAGGCCTTGCGCAACCGCAGCCTGATGGGCCGGATTGTCCTCGCCGTACTCGATCACGTTGCCATCCGGCAACACGAGCACATATCCATCCTGGAAATACCGGTACCACAATTCCGAAAGCCGAACCATGTTCGAGCTGCGGTTCAGGTAGTCCTCATGGCTGCGGCCCCAGGCCTGTTCGATTTCGTAGGCCCTGGCGAGGCCCGTATCGGCACCATCGTAGACATCCACCGTATTCCAGTCATTCCAGCTGCCGGCGATGATTTCCGCCTTGTCGGGAAACATGGCGGCGGCCTGGTTCCTGTCCACCCACTTGTCGCGGCGAAGATAGCGCGCATCGGACAGATCGGGCTCGCGTGAAGTCCAGTCCCAGTAGATTTCGTTGCGGTGCACCTCACGCACCCGATACGGATACTTCAGCGGATCGAATTCGCGCGTCACCTCCACCCATCCGATACCCGCCCGGACCATGCTCGAATAGGCGTCGGACATGGCCCTGTCCGCGCGGGACTCCGTTTCGGCTTCCTTCAGCCGTACGGACAGGCCTTCGGCGATTTCCGCATGGTGCTCATCATCCGTGGTGACTTTGTAATCGGTACGGCTGCGCGCCTCCATCCCCAGCACGGCGTTGATGGTGGGCTTGATGAGGTTCGAGTCCTGCGGCGGAATACCCGCTTCCTTCAGCCGCTGGATGACCGCCATGCTGGTCTGCAGCCCATCGTAATAATCGCAGTCCGTGTCCGAATCGAGGCGCCATTTCGGCTGCTCACGAATGTCGCGGCATATCCTGTCGTATGCTTCCACGGAAATATCTGCTGTGATCGCTGCATCGCTCATGCTCGCCAGCCCCTCATGCTGATACCGCGTGCACTGGCTATCGGCATGTCATCCTCGATCGCCACGGCCAGATATCGGAATGCATCCGCAGCATGGCTGTGGTGATCGTGCAGCGGCCTGCCGCTGAATTGGCGCGATTCCGGATCGATATCGTAGCGATAGCGCCGCAGCGACTGCAGCCCCTCCATACACTTCTGTTCATCGAACCAGCATCGGTTGAATATCGTCCGCGCCGCATTGATCCCGTCGAAAATGGCCAGGTTGGGCACGATCCTCACCTTGCGTCCTGCAGCCTGCATGATTTCCTCCACGCTTCGCCCGGTTGTCAGCGTCTTTGCCCTTGCGTCGTGCGGCAGCCAGTCGGTGCCATACACATACCCCCTGTTCTGCAGTACACCGATATAGTGCTGTATCGGCATCTGGCAATTGCTGTAATAATCGATCAGCCTGAGTTCGCTTCCCACGGTCTGGGCAAACCATATGCTGGTGCTGTCCGCCCACCCCAGGTCGAAGAAGGTATGCACGGGCCGGGCCGCATCGTATGGAACGCTTCGGATTCTCCCCTCATCCTGGGCGAGGCGGAGTTCCTTTGCATACACCGCGCCGTCCAGTGCTGTGCGGCAATGCCCCTCCCAGATAGTCTGGTAAGCGTCCGGATCGCGGCTTTTCAGCTCGTCTTTTTCCAGACGCAGCGTATCCGGAAACCAGGGGTTGTCATTCCAGTTCATCTTCACTACGATCGCACCGGCGGGAGGGTTGACGACAAACCGCAGATGGGTTTCATCGCTTTCCAGTTCAGGGTTGAACGTCACCCAAATTTCCGATCCTTCCTTGCGGATGGTGGGGATAAGCGTGTCCCAGCTGGACTTGCTCACCGTCTGGGCTTCTTCCACCCATACCCGGTCGACCCCTTCAAATGACTTAATCTTTGTCACATTGTTGCGCAATCCGGCAAATATGAATTCCGAGCCGTTTGCGCCGCGGATCACGCTGTTCTGTATTTCGTAAACCGTATTCAGCCCCATGATCCCGATCTGCGTTCGCAGCAGATGATGCACGGACTCGGCGATGGAACTCTGGAACTCTCTTGCGCACAGGATGCGCAGTGGCCTCGCCGCCGCCTGGATCAGCAGCGCCCGGGCTACTCCCCATGACTTTGCGCCGCCACGGCCGCCGTACAAGATTTTGTAGCGCGCCGGTTCGAACAGGAACCGGAGTCTATCGGGGAATTCAGCCCTATGCTCCACTCTGTGCATCTCGCAACCAGGTGACCCCGCCATTGCACGATTTTCAGTCGAGGGCACGCATGATTTCCTGGCGATGATTACGGATCCCGGTCATGATTGACATCAGGCGGGGTAACGAACGCCACCTCGACGTTATGCATAACGGGATTCCTGGGCTCGGAGGCCTCATGCGTGTTGGGTGGCTTATCGCCATATTTTTTGGGCGCCAGTCTTGCGGCGTACCACTTGCGTGCATCGATGCGCAACTGGGCGCGTGCGAGAACTTCGCGGTTGACGATTTCCCGTCCTTTCTCGTCGATATACGTATCTTTCGATCCGTCATCCGAGATTTCGATGATTTCCTCTGCATAAACATCGACACAAAGTTCCTTTGCGCGCCGATACTGCCGCATGAGTTCCTCATCCGCAGCCAGCCAGTTCCATAAAACCCGCTGGCTGATACCGACCTCGACGCACATTCTTCGTGCCGATTTACCGAGGGAGATGCCTGCAAAGAGCGCATCCAGCAACTCCGGGGTCTTCAGGGTCGATGCCCGCGTCGATCTTTTTGGTACCGCCACGGATGGCGCCGTGATTGCCGGCCGGTTTTCTCCGTCGCTTTTAATGCTGTCGGCCAATACTCGGCATCCAGTTTCTTCATGGTCCGGTTTATCGGGGATTCTCCGCATCTTGTTTATTTGCCAGGCTCCTGTTACAACCTTTCAATCCCGCCCGCAACTTGATCTCGCACGCCCAACGCTCCTCGATCTCGGTGCGCAACGCCCTGTTGATGGTCAGGACGTCATCCTTCGCCGATACACGGTCCACCGCATAGGCGGATTTGCATTCGGGCGGCAATTCCACTCGACACGGCACCGGGAAAGGCTTCTCGATCACCTTTGTCTGGATCACCGGCTTGCTCGTGCATCCTCCAGCCAGGACCGTAAGCAGAAGCGCGACCGGAACGCTAAGAACATTCTGTTTGCTCATATCATGGAAGAAGTATCTGACGATCTGTCAGTGATCCTGGTGGCGGCGTTTGACATACTCGATCTGCTCCCGGGCGAGCACTTCGAATTGCTGCACGGGCAACACGGGCTGGAGGGAGCGCGTTTCCTTTGCCCGCGCGACATGCTTCGCTGCTTCTGCCGCGGCGCCCCGCATCGCCTGTGCCGCATTCTTTTCCCTTCTGGCTGAGGCTGCAGTCAGTGCACTCATGGAAGCGCGCACAGACTCAATTTCCTGGGCGCACTTGTCATTTGCCGCATATGCCATCTCATTGATCGAATTCAGCCGCTGTACTTCCGCAGCCGCCCGCCAGTTGCTGACCGCAAACCCACCCCCGAAGGCAAGGGCCGCGACTATCCCCATGATGATTGCTGTAACTCCCAGGCTGGTCATTTTCTCGCTTGTCCAGGAAACCGCTTCCATGCAATCCGGAGGCGGGCTGAAAATAAAAAACCCGCCCTGAAAGCAAGGGCGGGTTCATGAAATAGAGAGACCCGAATACAGGAGTCTCTCTACAATTCGTCAGAAGAGTCGGAGGAAAAGGGCAACAAAAAACCCGCTAAAAGCGGGCAATAAAAAACCCGCACATGAAGCGGGTGGATGTAGCACCCTCTCTGGAGGGTTCTTGGTTGCTCTTGTTAGCGCGGTGATCGCGCACGACAATCCACAATATGGAATCGAAGTATACAGCGTTACCGGCGTTTGTCAAGAGGTTTTGACATTTTTTTGGTAGTCTTCATCTGGAAAAACATGATGGCAGCTGATTCGTCCCCTATAAAGGGTCTCCGAGGACCTCCACCCCAACAGAAATTGATTTTTTGTCCGTGAATGCTATAAATAGGGCGACAAGGAGTAGCCGTAACTCGCCATCAGTTGCTCCAGTGACTGCCTCAACAATTTTTCATCTGCGTCCGTGATCAAGCATCTGACGATACCCTTTATGTTCTGCCTGGCATGCCCGAGCCCGGTCCCGGCACAGGAAACGTCCGGCATCCCGCCGACTGCTCCGGTAGATAGTCCCTACGCGGTACCGCCGGGCCAGATGGCATTGCCATTGTCTCCGGGCGGCGCTGGCATGCAAGGTCCGCGATTCCCTTCCCGACCTGTTGTGATCCTGCCCATGCCAGCCTATGCTGATACCATGTCCGGCACCCATGGCCCTGGCAGTTACGTACCACGAGACACGCCGCTTCACCGGTTCAATGGCTATGTCGTGTGCAATCCGCCGCCCCCCTCCACCGGGAACACGGCGGCATCGGAAACTGCTGGCACGGCGGAACGACCGAAGCGTCTGGTCAAGATCACTTCGACGCGCTCGCCTGCGGCGCCGGGCTATCTGCAGCCATGCCCGGTCTACACCCTGGATGGACAGCTTCCGTCGCAACATGGCGCTGCTATACAGGGTGAGGCGGCAACCCCGAACAAACCGTAAGCGGTATCATGATGTCATGGTAAGTGCGAAACATAACGCCGGAAGAGCCAGATCCGTACGAGGCGGCGGAATATGCCTGGCAGCGCTTCTGCTGCTGTGCGGCTGCGCCAGTTATCAGGTTACTGTG
Source organism: uncultured Nitrosospira sp. (assembly GCA_964651465.1). Taxonomy (GTDB): domain Bacteria; phylum Pseudomonadota; class Gammaproteobacteria; order Burkholderiales; family Nitrosomonadaceae; genus Nitrosospira. The sequence continues at coordinate 1,681 of CAZYYR010000063.1, read as the reverse complement.
CCGGATTCCGACCCGATCCGGCTGGAGGGGCAGGCGACGGCATATCAGAAGAAAACCATGCATGCCTTTTTCTGGGGATTGTTGCTGGATCCCCAGGTGTTTGCGGCGGAATGCCACGGCCAAGGCATCAACGATGTCGTGATCGATCGCACGCTGGTACACGATCTCGCCGGGGTGATCACCCTCGGCCTGTGGATGCCGACCGACGTGCGCTTTCGCTGCAAGGCACCTCCGACACGACCGGGAGTATTGCCTGTCCCGTCGAAGCGTAAAAACATGTCGCGAAAATACGGATGAGCCAGTAGAAGAAGATTACAGGGGAACAGTTCATGCCCAATGGGAACGGCAGCACTGGCGAGCGCAGTTTTTTCAGGGCGAAGGCACTGGAAACAGGCCGACATGAATCCTATCGCCAGTCCCTCGAGGGCGAATATGTTTTCAGGATCGATCGCGGCAGCAAGCCGCCTTTCGATACCTATAATGCGGCCACGAAGGAGCTGCAAAACATGATCCGTGCCTGCGTGGCGGACAACAGGCCATTGCGGGCGCATGGAAGCTTGTGGTCGCTCAGCACCGTCGCGGTCAATGATGGCCGGCTGATCGACAACAGCGCCCTTCGCCTCGCGTTCGAGGTCCCGCAACCTTTGACGGACTCCTCTTACACTGGAGATGCGGCAAAACTGCGCTTCGTGGAATGCGGCAACTCGGTGGCGGTGCTCAACGAATATCTGTTCGCCAGCGGGCTTTCCATCAAGGGCTGCGGTTCTAACAATGGCCAGACCATTGCCGGCGCGGTTTCCACCGGCACGCACGGGGCGGGATACCGGTTCGGCGCCATGCAGGAGATGGTGGTCGGGCTGCATCTCATCACCGGCCCCGACAGCCACGTGTATCTGGAAAGAAAGACTTCGCCTGTCATGCAGCCCGGCTTTGCCCAGAGCATAGGCGCCGAGCTCATACGGGACGACACGCTGTTCAACGCCGCGCTGGTGAGTCTCGGTTCTTTTGGTATCATTCATGGCATCATGATCGAGACGCGCGAACTGTTCCTGCTGAATGCCGTCCGGTTCCGGCATCCGTACAATACAGCGCTAAAGGCTGCCATCGCCGCATGCGATCCGACGCTCCTCCCGCTTCCTGCCGCGGCGGATGCAGTACCGCGCGATAAGCCCTACCATTTCGAGCTGTTTTTCAATCCCAACGAAGGAACGCCCCCGGCTGAGGCGATCCTGCTCATCATGTACGAATCCGCCTTCGACCCGGACCACTACGACCCTCCGCCATGGAATGCGGGCGAGCCCGGTCTCGGCGCTTCGGGGCTCGACATCATGGGCGCACTGGTGGGCCGTATCCCCAGCCCGCTCAATAAATTGGCGCTCCCGCTGCTGAACGCGCAGGTGAACCAGGAGTTTGCACCCTATTTCAAAAAAGCGATCATCCGCGATCTCTTCCGGGGAGAAAAGACGCTGGGCGGGACACTGGCCAGCGGCACGGCCATGCCGCTGGAGCACGCTACCGATGCGATGGAGATCGCCTTCCGCGTGTACAAGGAGTCGGATACCGTGCTGCCGCTCATCCTGTCCCATCGCTTTGTCAAAGGCACGAACGCGCTGCTTGGATTTACCCGCTTCGATACGACTGCCGTCATGGAAATGGACGCCGTCAATACTGCGCAGACGCG
>CAZYYR010000062.1:0-11686 GCA_964651465.1 uncultured Nitrosospira sp. | reverse complement strand
AACTGCAAAGCGGCAAAAGCAGGCATGCAGCCGTGGAGAGAGATGCTGTCGCTATAGACGGAATGCAGGGCCGGTCAGCGCGCAAGACACCCGCAGCAGCGGATCGATTCCAGAACTGCGGGAACAGCCTGAGCAAATGGCCCGATAACCAGGTGACCGGGAGACCCGCAAACCTGTTCAGCCATCTTTCAGTGCTTGCGAATGGTTCAAACACAGTCTACCCGCCTCCGTGCCTGCCTGAATTTCAACATTGCGGCCAGTTTCAGAGAAGTGAAACAAAAACTTCAGATCGGCAGGGGGCAGCAAGGTGTCCGCTTTTTCCGGCCATTCCACCAGACAGATCGAGTCTGGATTGAAATATTCTCTGAAGCCTGCGTCTTCCCATTCTATGGGATCAGTGAAGCGATAGAAATCAAAGTGATAGAAGTATAACTTAGAAAGTTTATAAAGTTCAATCAAATTATAGGTGGGACTTTTCACTTTTGCTTGGTAACCGAGGCCTCGCAGAATGCCTCTTGCCAGCGTGGTTTTCCCGGCGCCGAGATCGCCGATCAGGAAAATGACCAAGCCACGGCTCAGCGACCCGGCAAATTCGGTGCCAAGCGCAAGTGTTGCGGCTTCATCGGCAAGATGACGGGAAACAGAATTGAAACCAGGATGTCCGGCAGTGCCAGAACGGGTGGGATGAAAACTATGCAAGGAAGACTCCTCGGTGATTTCTCCCCCGGTATCGTTGAGCGGCTCGGCAGCTCTCAATACAGAAGGCCGGGACGGGTTGACGACTCATTCGCGTTCCCCCGGAGTTTGCCAAAAAGCGGGCATTATGTATGGGATTTAACAGACGAAATGGAAAAAGCTGTACTAAAGTCCAGTTTGTCCTGGTTTCCATTGCTGATATGATGGCGATCAATTCGGCCGGACTCCGCCAGTGATGGAGTCGATGATTGTGATTGTAATAATGCTTCTGATGGAGATCATCCAGAGTGTATCGCGCAAGGCACTACGATTCATTGCATCGACGCGGAAGGCCATCGAGGCAGTGCGGGAAAAATGGTTCTCGCGCCTTGCTTGTTCACCTTGACAGTGATAGGGACTTGTAGCATCTTTATTTTCGTTTATCGCCATTTGTCTCGCGTCATTCAACGCATTTCAATAAACAAGAAAAAGGAAGCTCAGTGAACGCCTTGCGTATCAGCATCATCAAACGGTTATCCTATTCCGCTCTCGTATTTCCCTTGCTGTTCCTGGGCGGTTGCAAAACCTATCCGCCACTCATGCCCGATGAGAACTATATTGCGCACGATTACCTGATCGGTCCGGGAGACATGGTGGATATCATCGTCTGGCGCAACCCGGAAGTTTCCATGGCGGTGCCGGTCCGGCCCGACGGAAAAATTACCACTCCTCTGGTGGAGGACCTTCCGGCCAGCGGAAAAACGTCGACGCAACTCGCGCGCGATATAGAAGAGGCATTATCCAAATACATTCAGCAGCCTGTTGTGACGGTGGTGGTGACCGAGTTCATCGGGCCCTACACGGAACAGATACGCGTCATCGGCGAGGCTGCCAAGCCCCAGGCCCTCCCTTATCGTGAAGAAATGACATTAATGGATGTCATGATCGAAGTCGGGGGTATGACGGAATTTGCGGCGGGGAACCGCGCCAGGGTAGTCCGCACCATTGACGGGAAACAGCAGCAATTCAGCGTACGTCTTGACGACCTGATCAGGGACGGCGACATTACGGCGAATATGCCCATGCGTCAAGGCGATGTTCTTGTCATACCCGAGAGCTTCTTCTGACCGCCTGCAGCCGCATACCTTTCATACATCGATATTCATATACAGAGATATCTGCATCTTCACGAGACGTAAGACATCATGGAGGAACTGACCACCCAGCTGCTTAATTATCTTAAAGGGGTATGGAAATATCGCTGGGCGGCAGTGGGCTGTACCTGGATCATCGCATTGGCGGGATGGCTCATCACCTACAAACTGCCAGATGATTACCAGGCGTCCGCCCGAATCTATGTGGATACACAAAACGTGCTGAAACCCCTGCTGGCGGGCATGACGGTTTCTCCCGATCTTCAGCAGCAAGTTTCCATCATGAGCCGTACCTTGATCAGCCGCCCGAATGTGGAACGGGTCATTCGCATGGTTGATCTGGATATCAAGCTGACCGATCCGCAGGACCACGAAAGACTCATCAAGGAGCTGATGGAAAAAATCAAGCTCGGCGCCGCGGGGCGGGATAATCTGTTTACGATTCATTACAACAACCAGAACCCCCGGATTGCCAAGGATATCGTTCAATCTCTGCTGACGATTTTCGTCGAGGGCGGCCTTGGAGACAAGAAACAGGACTCCTCGTCCGCCATTCGTTTCATTGATGAGCAGATCAAGGTCTACGAGGATAAACTGATCGCAGGGGAAAATAACCTCAAGTCTTTCAAGCAGAAGAATATCGGCATGATGCCGCAGCAGGGGTCGGATTATTACTCGCAGGTGGCGCAGGCTCAGGATGATCTCAATAAAACCAGGCTGGAATTGCGCGAGGCGGAACATGCTCGCGATGCGATCAAACGCCAGATCACGGGGGATGAGCCCGTTCTCCTGGTCGATCAGAACGATTCCGCTTCATCCATAGTCAATGTGGAGCTTGACTCGCGTATCGAAGCGCTGAATAAGAATCTGGATGCACTCAGACTGAATTTTACCGAACTGCATCCCGACATCATCGCAGCAAAGCGGCTGATCGCCCAGCTTGAAGAACGCAAGATGGAGGAAGCCAAGCTGACCCGGAACAGCGGCGATCCCGGTAAGAATTACAGTCCCATGCTGCAGCAGCTCAATGTGGCGCTGGCGGAAGCCGAAGCGGATGTGGCATCGATGAGCGCGCGCGTGGAGGAGTATACCAACCGTTACGAGCGCTTGAAGTCCCTGAGCAATGCTGTTCCCCAGGTTGAAGCAGAGCTTGCTCAGCTCAATCGTGACTACCAGGTGAACAAATCCAATTATGAAAAGCTCCTCGAGCGTCGTGAATCGGCAAAGATATCGGGAGAGCTCGGTTCTGTGACTGACCTGATGTCATTCAGGATCATCGATCCTCCGACTGTAACGGACAGACCCGTCGGTCCCGATCGTCGCAAGTTCTTCTCCATTGTTTTCCTCGGCGCCTTACTTGCAGGAATCGGGGCTGCGTTTGTCATCAGCCAGATACGGCCCACGTTCCACAGTCAGGTAAGCCTGCGCGAGATCACCGGGAAACCCATACTGGGCGCGATACCGATGATCTGGACCGATCAGCAAAAGAAAAAACGCAGAAAGCGGCTTTATGGTTTCGGCCTTTCTCTCCTGACCCTGCTCGGGTTATATGGCGCGCTCATGATGAAGGTAACCTGAGAAGCTGCTGGAATCGGACTGGCCATCGTCCGTTGTCCCTTGACGTGCATTTTGCCGATAGAATAAGGTCTTTGCCGGTCCAGGAGCGCGATTCCGGTTCCCGCGGGCAACATATTGTGACAGCAGATCCTTCCATTCCCGGATCGGTCAGACAGGGGTCTTTGCAGAACGGGATCGGAGGGTGTCGGATCGATGCAGTTTCCCAAGGCCGCGAATGCAGTGGATCTCCATGAGTCACTCTTTTCAGCCCTGGTTTGAAACCAGTTGTCCCGGGTCAGTTTTTTGGACTGGCAACATCCGTTAACCCCGATCAGAATATTGGAGAAAGCGTGAGTATTATCGAAAAGGCTGCAGGCGAACTCGAAAGGGAATCCAGGTCCAGCGTTCAGTTGCCCTTGGACGCTGCCGTCGATTCGAATCGGATATTATCCCCCGATGAAAAACCTGAGAGCGATGACAGTAGCCATGGCGCTCCCTCGAGTTCGGCTTCGACATCGAAACGGATTACCCTCAACCTCGAAAAAATGCGGCAATACGGCATTGTCATACCGGAGGAGGGTCGGACGCGGATAGCCGAACAGTTCAGGGTGATCAAGCGGCCGTTACTCACCAATGCATTCGGTAAAGGGCCCGGCATGATAAAGAATGGCAATCTGATCATGGTGACCAGCGCTCTTGCGGGGGAAGGGAAGAGTTTCTGCACGGTCAACCTTGCCATCAGCATAGCCATGGAAATGGATCGTACCGTCCTGCTGGTGGATGCGGATGTGGCACGTCCTTCGGTGCCCAAAATTCTTGGGCTGGGGACGGAAAGAGGCTTGTTGGACATTCTTCTGGATGACAGGTTGAAGCTGGCCGATGTCCTGATCAAGACCAATATCGAGAAACTCACCCTTCTTACGGCCGGCACACGTCATTCCCATTCGACAGAATTGCTGGCAAGCCAGAGCATGGGTGAATTACTGACGGAACTTGCGGAACGCTATTCCGATCGTGTCGTCATCTTTGATTCTCCGCCGTTGCTGCTGACGAGCGAAGCCCGGGTTCTGGCAACCCAGATGGGCCAGATCGTTCTGGTTGTCGAGGCCGAGAGAACGTCGCAGGAGGCAGTCAAGGAGACCCTGCGCCAGATTGAATCGTGTGATGTCGTAAACCTGATCTACAACAAGGCTGGATCATTCTCCGGCGGAGAATATTACGGTTACTACTATCATGAGAGTGCCTGAAAAAAAGCCCTGCCATAGCGCTTTGTTTCAACTCAAATACTTTGCCGCTGCCGCCATGTTCCTATTTTCGTCCTGCTCGGCGGCGGTCGAGTGGAGTGTAGTTCCGAGGCTGAGTTTGGTGGAAACCTATAGCGACAATATAAGACTGGGCCGGTTTTCTGGCGGCAGGGATGACTTTGTGACGCAGATCAATCCCGGGATGGCGGTCAATGGCACGGGGCGCCGGTTCAGTCTCGATGCAGACTACACTATGAACAATCTCATCTACGCCAAATCGGATGAGTTGAGCAGGATCAGGCATCAACTGACCGCCAAAGGTACAGCCGAGCTGTATGAAGACTGGTTCTTCGTGGACGGAAGAGCTGGCATGACCCAGCAGAATGTTTCCCCTCTGGGCGCCCAGTCGATCGACAATGTCAATGTAACGGGCAACAGGGCAGATGTAACAACGTACAGTATCAGCCCTTATTTGCGACATCGTTTTCAGGATTTTGCTTCTGGCGAAGTCCGCTACATGCGCAACTATGTCGATTCCAGTACGCGCGCGCTTTTCAACAGCCATGGGGATACGGTAAGCGCGAATCTGAGCAGCGGCACGGCCTTTCCTGTATTCAGATGGGGGCTGAGCTACAGCAACCAGATGATCACTTTCGATCGCACCGGCCGGACAGTCGAACTGGAACGCTCCATAGCCAATCTGGGATATCGGGTGACGTCGCAATTCAGCTTGACGGCAACCGGGGGCTACGAGCGGAACAGTTTTCTTTCAATCCGGAACAAGCACTCGAGCCCTACCTGGACAGTGGGTTTCATCTGGATGCCAAGCGAAAGAACAAACATTATCGCGAACGCTGGACAGCGCTTTTTTGGTGACACGTATTTTGTCCGGGCAAGTCATCGTACCCGCCTGACTGTGTGGGATGCGAGTTACGATGAAAACATCACTACGTTCAACCAGCAGGCACAGCAAGGCGGAGGAGCCAGTATCAGCAGTTCGTTGAGCCAGTTGCTTGCCGCTCAGAATCCGGGAATGAGCCCTCAACTCATTCAGCAAAATGCCGGGGCGCTTCTGAGCCCCGGCCTTGCCGGCGCCTTCTTCGACCCAAGCAATTTCTTCACCAACCGGCTTTTTTTGCAAAAGCGCTTGCAAGCCTCGGTGACGATGAACGGCTCGAAAAACACGGTTGTGCTGAGAGCATTCAATATGACACGCAATGCACTTTCACCTGCGTCGGATGATCTCGGTCTGTTTGGACCGATAAACGCGGCTCTCCTTAGCCATGTCCGCCAAACGGGTGGAAATGCGTTTTGGAGTTATAGGCTCACGAATCTCACCCGGGCAAACCTCAATTTCGTCTATACGCGCTATGCATTCCTGGGGGTCAATCGGGAGGACGACCATATGCTGGTCCGACTCAGCCTGAGCAGGCAACTTCCGGAGATCATGCGTAATCTCACTGGTGTGATCTCGGTGCGGCGCAATCAGCGGGACTCCAACCAGCCGGGTGTAAGTTACAACGAGAACGGCGTCGTACTCGCCTTGAACATGACCTTTTAGGACTGGACGAATGTATCGCTCGTTCTACGGTTTCAGCGTCAAGCCATTCCAGTTGAAGCCCGATCCCAATTTTTTCTTCGGCAGCAAGGGCCACAAGCGCGCGATGGCCTATCTTGAATACGGCCTGGCACAAGGGGAAGGTTTTATCGTCATTACCGGGGATGTAGGCGCGGGCAAGACCACGCTGGTACGTCATCTTTTTCGCAAGCTGGAATCTGGAAAGATCGTTGCCGCCCAGATTGCCAATACCGATCTGGATTCAGGAGATACGCTGAGGCTGACTGCTGCCGCGTTCGGGTTATCCCACACAAATTCGGATAAGGCTTCGCTGCTGATCGCGCTCGAACAATTCTTTCGCCAATGCGATCAGCAGGGGAAGCGCGCACTCCTCGTGGTGGACGAAGCACAGAACCTTTCGCCGCGCACGGTCGAAGAGCTGAGAATGCTTTCCAATTTCCATTCGGATGACAGACCTCTGCTGCAGACGTTTCTGCTCGGGCAGCCCGAATTCAGGAAAACGCTGCTGAGCGGGAATATGCGACAGTTACGGCAGAGAGTGACAGCGACCTATCACCTGGGGCCAATGGACGTGACCGAAACCCGGTCATATATCGAGCATAGACTGAAGACTGCAGGCTGGAACGGCAGCCCGTCCTTTGAGGAAGCCGCTTTTGCGGCCATACACGACTATACCGAGGGTATTCCTCGGCGGATCAACGCCCTGTGTGACCGGCTCCTGCTGATGGGGTATCTGGAGAAACTGCATCATTTCGATACGGCCGAAGTCAATGATGTCATCCGGGATATCCAGCAGGAGTTTGCCATGCCGGTTGAAACGGCGGACATGGTCAGCCACGTCAGCCAGGAAAAAATGCTGGCTGATGCGGCTAACGTGGAGTCTATCCGGCGTCAGGAGGACATGGACGGCAGGCTTGCAAGCCTTGAGGAAACGGTCGTCACGCTGATGGGCCTGCTCAAGCAGGTGCTGTCTCTGGCGAACACCGATAAGCGCGCCAGATGAGAAACAGATTCCTGAAGATCGCGCTTCTGGGAAGCTGCAGCGGATCGGTTGCACAACCATAGAAAATTGAACAGTCAGACCAGAATCATGAATTCCGAGCCGATACGCAACGCAATGACCGTCGATGTGGAAGACTACTTTCAGGTCTCGGCCTTTGCTCCGCACATTCCCCGTGAATCCTGGGATTCGATCTCATGCCGGGTCGAACGGAATATCGATCAGATCCTCGCTTTGCTGGCCGAGGATCGGGTGAAGGCAACTTTTTTCACCCTTGGATGGATCGCAGAGCGCTATCCTGAGATGATAAAGCGGATTGTCCAGAACGGCCATGAACTCGCAAGTCATGGCTGGGGCCACCATCGCGTATCGGAACTGCAGCCGGAAGAGTTCCGGGAGGATATTCTCCGAAGCAAGGCGATCCTTGAAGATACCGGCGGTGAGCCCGTGCTTGGCTACCGCGCGCCAAGCTTTTCCATAGGCGATCATAACCAGTGGGCGCTGGATATCCTTGCCGAAGCGGGTTATCGCTACAGTTCAAGCATATATCCGATCCGGCATGACCATTATGGCATGCCGGACGCCCCGCGTTTCGCTTATTATCCCCGTGATAATGGTCTGCTCGAGGTGCCGATCACGACGCTGCGCCTGTTTCAGCGAAACTTGCCGGCCGGAGGGGGGGGATACTTCCGGTTGTGGCCTTACCCTGTCTCGCGCTGGTTCCTGAAGAGGTTGAATCATCATGAGAAACGTCCTGCGATTTTCTATTTTCATCCCTGGGAGATCGATCACCAGCAGCCCCGCCAGAAAGGGATCAACATCAAGACGCGCTTTCGTCACTACCACAATCTGCATCGCATGGAGGATCGCATCAGAGCCTTGATCCGGGATTTCAAGTGGGACCGGGTGGACCGGATCTTTCTGGAAGACAGGATATGAGTTCCGTAATGGAAGCGCCTCAGGAAGTGGAAGTGCAGAAAGCGCAGGCGAGGTCCTCTCTTCTGGCGGGGGAATCGATGGTGCATCTGCTTCAGCCGGGGGAGGCGAAAAGATGGGATGAATTCGTATTGTCCTGTCCGGAAGCCACATTCTTCCATCGTGCGGGATGGCAGACCGTCATGGAAAGCGGGCTGGGCCATCGGACCTGGTATCTCTATTTCGAGTCGGAAGGGGAAATTCGGGGAGTCCTGCCCCTGGTGGAAATCAACAGCCGTCTTTTCGGCCACTCCCTGAGCTCCTTGCCTTTCTGTGTCTACGGCGGAATCGCTGCCGGGTCGGCACCCGTCCGGGACACGCTGGATCTTGCTGCCCAGAAGCTCGCGGCGCGGCTGCGGGTAGACTACCTGGAGTATCGGAACCTGAAGCCGCAGCACGCCGACTGGCCCGTCAAGGACCTGTACATGACCTTTCGCAAGGAGATGGCGTCAGAGGCGGAGCAGAACATGAATGCCATCCCGCGCAAGCAGCGTGCGATGGTGCGCAAGGGCATCAAGGCAGGACTGGAAAGCGTCATCGATACCGATACAGGGCGTTTCTTCTCGGCCTACTCGGCAAGTGTGCATCGCCTTGGAACACCCGTTTTTTCCAGAAGCTACTTTCGTCTTCTCAAGGAGGTTTTCGCTGACGATTGCGAACTCATGATTATCCTCAAAGAGGGGCGTACCGTTGCCGGCGTGATGAGTTTTTATTTTCGGGATGAGGTTCTTCCTTACTATGGGGGCGGCACGGGCGAGGCACGCGATGTCGCGGGGAACGATTTCATGTACTGGGAATTGATGCGGCGGGCCTGTGAAAGAGGTTACAAAATCTTCGATTTCGGGCGAAGCAAGCGCAACTCTGGTTCGTTCGATTTCAAAAAGAACTGGGGATTCGAGCCACAGCCGCTTTACTACGAGTATCAGCTGCACAGGGCAAGCGGGGTGCCGGACCATAACCCGCTCAATCCAAAATACCGTTTATTCATAAAGGCCTGGCAAAAACTCCCTTTGCCGCTTGCCAACTTTCTCGGCCCCCATATCGTGCGGAATCTGGGTTAGGGTCATGGAAGAGCTTTTGTACCTTGCCCATCGGATTCCCTATCCTCCGAACAAGGGAGACAAGATTCGTTCCTATCATCTCCTGAAGCATCTTGCGCAGCGGTACCGCGTTCATCTCGGTACCTTTATCGACGACGAGAAAGACTGGCAGCATGTTGAAAAAGTGAAGAGTCTCTGTGGGGAAACCTGTTTTGTCGATCTGGCGCCGGGAACGGCACGGCTGCGCAGTCTTGCCGGTTTCTTCTCCGGCCAGCCCCTGACTCTGCCCTATTATCGGAACAGCTGCCTGCAGGCCTGGGTAAATGGCGTGCTCGAGACCCGGCGGGTCCGACATGTTCTGGTCTTTTCGTCCGCGATGGCCCAGTATGTCAGTCATGCCGACCAGATTCGCCGCATCATCGATTTCGTCGATATCGACTCGGACAAATGGCAGCAATACGCGACCACGACGCGTTGGCCGATGAACTGGATCTACCGGCGGGAATCGAGATTGCTGCTCGATTATGAGAAGCGGGTCGCGAGCGACTTTGACAGTGCGACCTTCGTATCGGAGGCGGAGGCCGAACTGTTCAACCGGCTGGCGCCGGAAACCGCGCCCAAGGTCACCTTTTTCAACAATGGAGTGGACGCGGACTATTTCTCCCCGGAACAGACTTTTCCCAATCCTTATTCCGATGGTGTCGGCGTCCTCGTGTTTGTCGGAGCGATGGATTACTGGGCCAATATCGATGCCGTGAATTTCTTTGCGCGCCGTATTTTTCCCGCGATTCGCATGCATTTGCCCCAGGTCGAATTCTATATCGTCGGTGCCCGCCCGGCAGCAGAGGTCATTGCGCTCGGAGCCCTTCCCGGAGTCAAGGTGACGGGGTCCGTGCCGGATGTGCGTCCTTATCTCACGCATGCCTCTCTTGCCGTGGCGCCGCTGCGCATTGCTCGCGGAATTCAGAACAAGGTATTGGAAGCGATGGCCATGGAGAAAATCGTGATCCTCTCCCCGCAGGCAATGGAAGGTATACGCGCCCGTCCGGACCAGGAACTGGTGGTTGCACGGGATGAGAACGAGTTCAGTTCCCGGATCGTCGCCCTTTTGCGAGGAGGATCCGATCAGGCCATCGGTCGTGCCGCGCGTGCACGCGTGCTGGAAGATTACAGTTGGAAGAAAGGTCTGGGGCGGGTGGATATGCTCCTGTCCCAGTCCCAGGCGATTTGATGACGAAAATGTCCGCTTATTGGCCAGAACAATTTCCGTCTGGGAAAAATGCCGCATGAACGTGCAGACACCGCATGAAATTGTGCATGATTCCGTCGCAGTGCTGGATCAGTCGAACGCCAGGACGGTCACCCTGCTCACTGTCGCCACCATTGTGGCAATCCTGCTCATCTACCATGAAACCACGTGGTCCATGGTGTCCATTTGGGAGCGTTCCGATACGTTCGCCCATGGTTTCCTGATTTTTCCTTTCAGCGCCTATCTGATCTGGACACAGCGCAAACGGCTCGCGATGCTCTCCATAAGGCCAAATCCCCTGGCTTTGCCGATACTTGCCGCCCTTGGGTTCAGCTGGCTGCTGGCAACTCTCGCCAGCGTCCAGGTGCTTGCACAGTTTCTGCTGATTGCCATGGTTCCCGCTACGGTGTGGGCGATGCTAGGGAACCGGATGGTGCTGGCACTTGCCTTTCCGTTGGCTTATCTCACGCTGGCCGTTCCCTTTGGAGAGTCACTCATTGCGCCCTTGATCGATTTTACGGCCGACTTTACTGTGGCGGCGCTTCAATGGAGCGGTATCCCGGTTTACCGTGAAGGCAGTTTTTTTTCAATACCGAGTGGGAACTGGTCGGTGGTCGAAGCCTGCAGCGGGCTGCGCTACCTGATCGCATCTTTCACGCTGGGCACGCTCTACGCGTACCTGACTTATAGAAGCCTGACACGTCGCCTGGTGTTCATCGCCCTCTCAGTGATCGTGCCGATCGTCGCCAACGGAATCCGGGCCTACCTGATCGTGATGACCGGCCACCTGAGCGATATGCAGCTTGCCGTCGGAATCGACCATCTCATCTACGGCTGGGTATTTTTCGGTTTTGTCATGCTCCTGCTGTTCTGGATCGGTTCATTCTGGCGTGAGGACGTCGACAAAGCAAACGACGAGCGCCCGAAGGAAAGCAGGAGTATGAAACCGCGCTCCAGGCCGGAGGACGTCTCCAGCCCGGCTTCGTTGCGAGGCATGGTTTTCTCCTCCGGTGCAATTCTGACCATCGCACTCATCTGGCCCGTGTATGCTCTACAGCTGATGAGCAAGCCTCAAGGCGGCCCCATGTCCGACATCAGAGTGGACAGCCTATCCGGCAAGTGGCAACGCGATGCAGGCCATGTTTCCGACTGGCAGCCCCATTATGTCGGTGCCAGCACCAGCCTTGCGCTGCGGTAACGCTGCGCAAGGCTG
>CAZYYR010000061.1:0-11720 GCA_964651465.1 uncultured Nitrosospira sp. | reverse complement strand
GAAAGACCAAAAAGAATAATCAGCGCGACAAAAAGGCGCCGGGTGACGGAAATCAGCAGTTGAGCAGTAATATCGCCTGACATAAGGGTCTCCTCTTTGAATGACTCCGCATATGTGACAGCGCGGGTATGACAACCCTGCTATGGCTTCATTGCCGGCGCGCCTTGCGTGAACCGCAGTCTGCGCGATTAACGGGGTCTAGTTTCTCATAACATCGTTCACCCGGAAGCAGAGGCGGAAAGAGGGTTCCATTTCAATGGAGGATGAGGTTCTAAGAAAAGTTGGATAAGGCCTGTCTAAACAGCGACTCACTCCACCCGCAAACTGGCAGCATATGCGCCTGGGCAGCATTCTGCCATCCGGAAGAATCAGACGCTGGAGATCGCGGACGCCGGTTCAGCATGCCCGTCGGGCATGCGATCCGGCAAGGTTTCAGGCGACGTTTCTGGGAAGCCGTCGGATTCCGCATCGGGCAGGGCGGAGAGGATCAATACCGTGACGCGCCGATTGCGCATGCGCCCTTCCTCGGTATCGTTCGTCTCCACAGGCCGGTTGTCCCCGTAGCCCAGCGCCGTCAGCCGCGCAGCCTCCACCCCGTTGCCGATCAGCAACCGCACCACGCTGCTCGCCCGCACGGCCGACAGTTCCCAGTTGGAAGGAAATCTTTCCGTGAGAATCGGTATGCTGTCGGTATGACCTTCCACCTGGATTCTGTGATCGGTCTCTTTCAATGCACGCGCCACGGCCTCGAGCACCCTGCCGGAACCTTCCTGTACGGTGGCCTGTCCGGGCGCAAACAGTACCCGGGCATTGATCTCCACCCCCAGCCCCGCCGTGCTTCGGATCAGTTTTACCTGGCCGTTCTCCAGGAGTGACGCGAAGGGCGCAAAGGCCGTCATCAGATCCCTGGCAACCACCTCCAGGCGTTCCTGCTGTCTGCGACGCATCTCGGCGGAGCGCCGGGCCGCCTCTATTTCGGCCCGCTCCGGCCCGGCATCGCTGCCTGCATCAGAAACATGGAGCACCGGCTCCGGCGCCGGTTGCGGTGTTGGCTCGCGCACGGGTTTATGTTCTATCAGTTGCGTATCGGGCGCCATCCCGATGATGCGTGCACTGGCTGGACGATTATTGCCGAATGCACTGACGAGAGAATCCGCCAGGGCGCGCGATTTGCCTTCGCTCGCCTGCGAAATGGCATAGAGCACGACGAACAGTGCAAGCAGCAGGGTGAGGAAATCGGCGTAGGGCACGAGCCAGCGCTCCTTGCTTTCATGCTCTTCCGGTCTGTTTCTGCGCGACATTTTGGATTGCATGTATTTATTGACTGAAGTCAAGACTTTTACTTATCGTCCGCGCGGCGCCCTTCTTTCCGGCGCTCCCCGATTCTCCGGTCCGGACCATATGTTCCGCTCCCATGCGAGCTGCGACGTTCGTTGCGGGCACGCCGTTCGCCCTGCCTTCTCTCTGGATGCGTCGTCCCTTGCGGTCTCGCCTTGTCGTCATCCAGGCAGGCTGCATCCACATTTCCATCCTTTATGGCTGCGGGGATATCTTCTTTCATTGTTCTCTCCTTATGTGTTGAAAATACGAACTTTCTGGGACAATTGTCATATCGCGTAGCCTCGCAGCCGGCCGGCGATCAGCCTCGGATTCTCGCCATTGGCGATGCCCACCAGACCATCCACCAGCATGGCGCGCATCGCTACCTGCCGGGCAATGAGCGCCTTCAGTTTGTTGGCGATGGGCAGAAACGCGAGATTGGCCAGTCCGACACCGTAAATGGTCGCCACGAATGCAATGGCGATACCTGCGCCCAGATGGGCCGGGTCCGACAGATTCTCCATTACCTGGATGAGACCCATCACGGCGCCGAGAATGCCGATCGTGGGGGCATAGCCGCCCGCCGCTTCCCAGATTCTGGCGCCCTGCCGATGGGTTTCTTCAAATGTATCGATCTCCACCTCCAGCATGCGCTTCAATTCCTCGGGGGCCGTACCATCCACCAGCAGTTGCAGGCCCTTTTTCAGGAAGGGGTCGTCTATGCCTTCTATGTGGGCATCCAGCTTCAGCAGGCCTTCCTTGCGCGCCAGCGCGCTCCAGCTGGCAATATAGTCCGCTACCGGGCCGGCATCGAGCCGGGGCGGAACGAATACCCATCGGCCCATCCTGATGCCGAGCAGAAACTGGCGCAGCGGACTTTGCAGCAAAACGGCGCCCAGGGTGCCGCCCAGGACGATGGCCAGCGCCGTGAACTGGACGAGGGAGCCCGGATGGCCGCCTTCCAGCGCATATCCGCCGAAGACCGCAGCCAGTGCAATGATGATGCCGATTATGCTGTTGAAGTCCATGCGCACTCCTTGAGTCCGGCGCGCAGGCGGGCTACCGCCTGGCTGTGTATCTGACAGACGCGCGATTCCGATACCCCCAGAATCGCTCCAATCTCCTTGAAGTTCAGCTCCTGCTCGTAATACAGGCCCATCAATGTCTTTTCCCGTGCCGGCAGGTTGTCGATCGCACCGATCAGCGTCTGCCGCAGATCCTCGTCCAGGAGGCTGGCAAGCGGATCGGATCCGCTGTCGGCACAGTTGCGCTCCAGGAAATCGTCGTCTCCGCTCTCGCTGAAATCTTCATAGTGGACGAGCTGCGCGCCGCGCGCATCGAGCAGCATTTCATGGTAGCCTTCGATGCCGACGCCTAGTTCGGCGGCGATCTCCTTCTCGGAAGGTGAACGCCCCAGCCTCTGCTGCAAGGTATTGATCGCGGCTTCGATCTGCCGCATATTGCGGCGCGCCCCACGCGGCAGCCAGTCCATCTGGCGCAGTTCGTCCAGCATTGCGCCGCGAATGCGCTGCTGCGCATACGTGGCGAACTGCGCGCCCGGCATTTCCTCATAGCGGTTCAGGGCATCCATCAGCCCCATCATGCCAACCTGAATCAGGTCATCGACCTCTACGCTGCCCGGCAGCCGGGCCAGCATATGGTGGGCAATGCGCTTGACCAGCGGCGCGTACTCGGTGAGATACGGTTTATCGACCTGCTGTTTCCTGTCTATGGCTCCAGCTGCGTTATACATGGCTCGACTGCCTTTGCGTGGGAATGGAAATGGAACCGGACCGGCCGCCCGGATCGGCCTGAGCGCTGCGCAGCAGGCATTGCACGAAGTCATCCAGTGCGTTTCCGCCGGTCTTACGGGATGGCCAGTGTGCCAGCGATTCCGCTGCCTGCCGGAATGCGGTGGCCGATCGTGCCTGGAGGTTTTGCGCTATGGCACGGCCCAGGCTCAGCTTGCCATCCTGGGGAATGCAACCCATGAAATCGAGCGAGAGCGCAAGGTACCGTCCGGCCGCATTCTGCATGTTGTCGAAAATCAGCCGCGCTTCCGCATCCGTGCGAGCCTTGTTGACCAGCAGATGGATATTGCGCGTATCCTTTGCGTCGCCTTTGATCTGCTTGATCAGCCCGTAGGCGGCGGTGATGGATGCCGGGTCTGGAGAGACCACCACCACGATCTCATGGCCGGGGAAAACGAGTGGAAGTGCGCGGCTGGTCCGGCCGGGCGCGCTGTCGATCAGTACGACGTCCATCGGCTCCGTGAAACGTGCGAACGATTCGATGAGATGCGCGCGATCCTTTGCACTGAGCGTTTCGAGCACGCGCAAACCCCGACCGGACGGGAGAATACGAAATCCGGCGGGACTCGTGATCATCACCTCCTCGAGCACTTTGTCGTGCCGGATGACATCGAGCAGATCGCGATGAGCCGTGATACCCAGCATCCCCACCAGATTGCTGGCGCCGATATTCTCGTCGATGACCAGCACATTTTTTTCATCCGCTGCCAGGGCAGCTGCCAGGTTGATCACCGCGGTGGTCTTGCCCGCGCCTGTCCCGCCGGATGTGATGGTGACAATGCGCGAAGCATCCTGGCCCAGCAGGCGGCGCAATCCCTCCGCCTGGTCGGGGCGCGGGTTAGCCAAGATGCACCTCGCTCATATCGAGGCTGGCTCCGCTCCCTCTGTGAGCCGGCAAAGAGAGCATGAACTCGTCTTCAAGGGCAGCAAATGCGGAACCATCTGGAAGATTCTCCAGGGCGCCATCCACCAGGGACGCCGGGTTGGCGAGCTCCATGTCTTCAGGGACGCGCTGCCCGCATGTAACGTAGTAGAGCGGCAGACGATGGCGGATGGCGGTGTCCAGCACGCATCCTGTCACCACTGCTTCATCCAGCTTGGTGATGATCGCGCCCGCCAGCCCGTTGCCGGAGTAGGCATGCGCCACTTCGTCCAGCGTGTGCCTGTTCGATGCGGCATTGAGCAGTACCAGCCGCTTGACCTCCTCCCCGCACCCGGCCAGCATGGCAGCCTGTTCAGTCACCATTTGGTCACGCTGGCTCATGCCGACCGTATCGATCAGTACGATGTGCTTGCCCCGCAATTCGGCCAGCGCGAGAGCCAGGTCCTGCGCATCCCTCACCGCATGCACGGCGACACCGAGTATCTTGCCGTAGGTCCGCAACTGCTCGTGGCCGCCGATACGATAGCCGTCGGTGGTCAGCAGCGCGACCTTGTCCGCCCCATGCCGCAGCACGCAGCGTGCCGCGAGCTTTGCGGTGGTGGTGGTCTTGCCCACGCCGGTTGGGCCCACCAGCGCATAGACTCCGCCCTTTTCAAGAATTTCGTTCTCGTTGCCGATGGCCTGCAGATTGCCGACCAGGAGGCTTTTTGCCTGTTCCAGCGCATCGTTCTCGGCAATACCTTCTGGCAGCCGCCCGACCAGGTCATGGGCCAGCGCGCCTCCGAAACCTGCTGCGAGAAGCTGGCGCACGATCTGTCCATGGACCGGATTGCCGCGCTCCCGCGCACTCCAGGTGAGCGTGGTCAGCTGTTGTTCGAGTGTGCCCTGCATGGATTTGATCTCGCGGAGAACGCTCGCCGTCACCTCATCCGCCACCTGGCGCAGCGCGTTTACCGATGAGTGCTTCCTGCCGCCCTGCACATTGACCGGCGCTCTCCTGGATAGCCCGCGGACATCACGCTGTTTTTCAGGTCGCGCAAGGTTCGTTCCCGAATTCTCCATCGCTGGCCGCGTCGCTGGATAGGAATGTCTCTGAAATGGCTTTTTCTTCGCGGAGAAACCCGTTCTCGTCTCCACGGGGGAGTCGCTTCTTGTCAAGAGACGGTCCGCAGCCGGCTCCGGAACCCGGCGGGACTCGGTCATCGTGGCAACTGCGGCGGCAACTTCGGCGACGCCCGTCCGGAGATTTCCATTGAAAGCCTGCCGACCGGTTTGTGTGGCTTGCGGGGCCTGGATGCGGGGTTTTTCAAGCCCTGTTTCCGCCGTTGGAGGTGCCGCCGGGACCTTTCCCGAGGACGGGCCGGTGGCAGATAGGCTTTCGCTGCCCGATCCTTGCCGTGCCGGCGGGACCTTTACTGAGGAAGGACCGGTGGAGGACGGCCGTTGTCCGGCCTCGCGCATGGGCAACTTCTCAGCAGGTTTTTCGCTCATTTTTTCGGCTGTCCTGGCCGCGCGTCCCGCTCCTTCAGGCTCGGGCAGTATCAGCGCCGTCACGTCGGCATGAGCCAGAGCCAGGATTTCCACACCCTCCCCGGTGGCACGGTTGGACAGAATGACTGCTTCGGACCCGAGCGCATCGCGAACCTTGCGCAATGCTTCGCTGGTGGTTCCGGCGACAAAACGTTTGATACTCATGTTCTCGCTCCCAGAATTGAGGTGACTTTAATGTTGGCGGAATCGGGCACTTCGGCGTGCGACAGTATCTTCAGCTGAGGTACAGCGCGGCGCAGGAAGCGCGCAAGCAGCGGCCGCACCGGAGCAGGGACCAGCAGTACAGGCGTGAGGCCGGTCTGCTCCTGACGCTGGGTGGCGCCAATGGCTTCACGCAACAGCGTATCGGCCAGCCCGGGTTCGATGCCGGCCCCGTTCGGGCTGGATTGCAGGGCCTGCGTCAACAATCTTTCCAGCCCCGAGTCCAGGGCCATGACTTGCAGTTCCCCGGCCTGGGGCCATATCTGCTGTATGATCGCCCGGCCCAGGGCAATGCGAGCGAGAGCGGTGAGTTCATGCGGATCCTGAACCCGGGGTGCATGCTCCGCCAGGGCATCGATGATGGTGCGCATGTCGCGGATATGGACACTCTCGTCGAGCAGGTCTTGCAGGACCTTCTGCACGGTCGAAAGCGGCAGCAGTTTCGGAACGAGATCCTCCACCAGCTTGGGCGTATCCTTCGCCGCACGGTCGAGCAACTGCTGCACTTCCATCCGACCCAGCAGTTCTGCCGAATGGGCATGCAGCAGGTGGTTCAGATGAGTTGCCACCACGGTGCCCGCATCGACGACGGTATAACCCATTGTCTGCGCTATTTCCCGCTGGCCTGCTTCCACCCAGACAGCGGGCAGCCCGAATGCGGGATCGCTGGTAGCGAGGCCGGGCAGAGTGCCTGAAACACTGCCCGGATTGATTGCCAGATACTGGCCGATATTGACCTCACCCGATCCGATCGCGACACCTTTCAAAGTGATGCGATAACCGTTGGGGCGCAATTCGAGGTTGTCGCGAATATGTACTGCGGGAGGCAGATAGCCGATTTCCTGGGCAAACTTCTTGCGTACCCCCTTGATCCGGCGCAGCAGTTCTCCATCCTGCAGCTTGTCCACGAGGGGGATCAGCCGGTACCCTACTTCGAGCCCGAGAATATCCACCGGCATGACGTCATCCCAGCTGGCATCCTGCACCTCGGGGGCGGTGGCGGGTGCAGCCTGCGGCTGCGCGGCAGACCGGCTGTTGCGCTGCATGAGCAGGCGCGCGCCCCCGCCTAGCAGTGCGGCCAGCAGCAGGAAGGCGATATGAGGCATGCCCGGTATCAGGCCCATGAGACCAATGATGGCCGCGGTCAGTGTCAGCACCTGCGGCCTGGAAAACAGCTGGCCCGCTACCTGCGTGCCGATATCCTCATCGGTGCCGACGCGGCTGACTACCAGGCCTGCGGCGGTGGAGATGATCAGCGCCGGGATTTGCGCGACGAGACCATCGCCAATCGCGAGCAACGTATAATTCTTCGCCGCCGTGCCGAGATCCAGATCGTGCTGCAGAACACCGATGACCAGACCGCCGATTACATTGATGAACAGGATCAGAATGCCCGCGATGGCATCACCCCTGACGAACTTGCTGGCACCATCCATGGAACCGTAGAACTCTGCTTCCTGCGCGATGGTCGAGCGCCGCCTGCCGGCTTCCTCTTCGCCGATGAGGCCGGCATTCAGGTCCGCATCGATCGCCATCTGCTTGCCGGGCATGGCATCCAGGGTAAAACGTGCCGAGACTTCCGCGATACGGCCGGCGCCCTTGGTGATGACGATGAAATTGATCACCACGAGGATGATGAACACGACAATGCCGACGGTGTAATTTCCGCCCACCAGGTAATGCCCGAACGCCTCGATCACTTTACCCGCCGCGTCGGGCCCGGTGTGCCCTTCCATCAGGACGATACGAGTGGACGCCACATTGAGCGACAATCTCAGCAGCGTCGTCAGCAGAAGCACGGTCGGGAACACCGCGAAATCAAGCGGCTTGTGGGTATGGATGCTGACCAGCAACACCATGATGGACAAGGCGATGTTGAATGTGAACATCATGTCCAGCAGGAATGCCGGCAGCGGCAGCACCATCATGCCAAGTATCATGAAGATGAGCAGCGGCCCTCCCAGGGTCTGGACCCTGACGCCCGTAAAAACCATACCCGCCCTGGCGATTGCATTCATGATTTATCCGATCCTGGTTGAGTTCCGCCTGGTGTCCCGTTTTCCGGGTCCAGTTCGGCTGGCACCGGCAGGTTTTCCGGCTTGCGAGGCATCCTCTCGCCGTGGTCCTGGTGACGGCGCAGCTGATATACGTAAGCCAGCACTTCCGCGACGGCGTTATAGAGGGCCTGGGGAATTTCATCCCCCAATTCGGTGTGTTGATATAGCGCACGGGCGAGCGGCGGCGCCTGCAGCAGAGGTACCTGGTGCTGCTCTCCGATCTCACGGATCTTGAGGGCCAGCAGGTGCGCACCCTTGGCGACAACGCGTGGGGCACGCGCCTTTCCTTCTTCATACCGGAGCGCGACCGCGAAATGAGTGGGATTGGTTACGATCACGTCAGCCTTGGGTATCTCCGCCATCATGCGTTTCCTCGCCATGGCATGCTGCTGTGATCGAATGCGGGATTTGACCTGCGGGTTGCCTTCGGTTTCCTTGCTTTCCTGGCGCACCTCCTCCTTGGTCATCCTGAGCTTGCGGTGGTGATCCCAGAGCTTGAACGGCACATCGACCGCGGCGATCAGGATCATGGTGCCCGCCACGGCGAGGAAACTCATGGCGATCAGCGTTCCCATATGGGCACTGCCGGCGAGCACCGGGGCGGCAATCAGTGACAGCACCGATTCTTTGTAATGCCAGATGGTCCAGACGGCCATCGCACCGATCAGCACGGCTTTGAGAAGCGCTTTGGTCAGTTCGACCAGGCTATTGACGGAAAACATCCGCCCCAGCCCCTTCATGGGGTTGAGCCGGTTGAAATCAGGCTCGAGCGATTTCCAGGTGAAGAGCCAGCCGGTGAGCAGCATGGGTGCGACCAGCGCCACGACCAGCATGAGAATAAAAAAGGGGGCCAGTGCGATCAGGGCATCGAGCGACTGCTCGAGAAGCCGTTCGAGAAGCAGGGAGGAATCGAAGCCGGCGCTGCGCGGGATCTTCATCCCGCCATTCATCAGGTTTGCCAGCTGGCGCGACAGATGGCCGCCCATCAGCCACAGGCCGGTGCCTGCTCCAATCAGGACGATAAATGTGGAAAATTCCTGGGAACGGGGGACCTGCCCATCTTCGCGCGCCTTATCCAGCTTCTTCTGCGACGCAGGTTCCGTTCGTTCCAGATCGCTCTCTTCGCTCACCGCTTACCCCTGAATACATATCGATAATCGGACACGCAGCCATTATCGAGTGATTCGTGCAGGGGTCATCCGGGGAAAAGAGCGCAATTTCTCCCGTAATTCTATTACGCAGGCACATTGCCGCCGACAATGCGGGACAGCAAATGGAACAGGCGGATCAGCTGTTGTCCGCGGGAACGTGGGGAAGCGGTCCCAGCGGTCGGGAATCAGCCAATGTGGCGTTCCTGATTTCCTTCACATCGCCTCCTTCCCGCATCAGCGCCTCGGCGGCCTTGTTGCTCATCACAATGATGCTGATGCGCCGGTTGATGGGATTGTAGGGGTTTTCCTTGTCGAACAGCGCCGCGGAGCTCAAACCTACCACCCGCATGACCTTCTGCTCACTCATGCCGCCCAGTATGAGCTGGCGCCGCGAAGCATTGGCCCGGTCCGCGGAGAGTTCCCAATTGCTGTAATGTTTCTCGCCGTTTGCATAGGGAGTGGCGTCGGTGTGACCCGACAGGCTGACCTTGTTGGGAATTTCGTTCAGCACCCCTCCGAATCTCTGGAGAATTTCCCTGGTATGGGGTTGCAGCTCCGCGCTGGCCAGTGCGAACATGGGACGGTTGCGGTCATCGATGATCTGGACACGCAACCCTTCGGTCGTGATATCGAGCAGCAACTGCTTCCTGAACTGCCGCATGGTCGGATTGGTTTCGATCAGCTGTTCCAGCCGCTGCTTCAGGTTTTTGAACCGAATCGTGTCCAGCCGCTCCAGTTCCGCCTGCGCGGCCTTGAGGCTGATCGGCTTGCCAAGTGCTTCGCCCGCATATTTTCTGGTCGCACCGTCGCGCATCGTGAGATCCTTCCCTCCTCCCTGAAGAATGCTTTCCTCTCCCCCGGAACCATGCGCGAACACGACCAGAGGCGCCTGAAAATATTCGGAAATCCCTCGCAATTGGGCCTCGCTGGAAGTACTCAGCAGCCACATGAGCAGGAAAAACGCCATCATCGCAGTCACGAAGTCCGCATACGCGATCTTCCACTGGCCGCCATGATGCCCGCCGCCTTTCCGGATCTTCCTGATGATGATGGGACGCCGCTCGTCAGCCATGATCGCTCCTGTCATCCATGATTACTCCCGTCATCCTCTGCCTTTTGCCTGCCTGACGCAGTCTTCCAGTTCGCTGAAGCTCGGCCGCTCGGTGGAGTAAAGTACCTTGCGGCCGAACTCGACCGCCACCGCGGGCGCATACCCGTTGATGCTGGAAAGCAGGGTCACCCTGATGCATTGCAGGATCTTGGTGGATTCTCCCAGTTTCTGCTCCAGCACGACGGCAAGCGGACCTACCAGGCCGTAGCCGAGCAGGATGCCCAGGAATGTCCCCACCAGCGCCTGGGCTATGAGCACCCCCAGTTCGGATGGCGGCAGCCCTACGGAGGCCATGGTGTGCACGACACCCATCACTGCCGCAACGATGCCGAAGGCGGGCATGCTGTCGGCCATTTTAGTGACGCAGTGCACGGGAACCTCACCTTCCTGGTGATGGGTCTCGATCTCATTGTCCATCAGGTTCTCGAGTTCGAACGAATTGAGGTTGCCGCTCACCATCAGGCGCAGATAATCCGTCATGAACTCCACCACATGATGATCCGCCAGGATATCGGGATAGTTGGCGAAAATCGCGCTTTCCCCCGGATTGTCCACGTCCTGCTCTATCGACATGAGCCCTTCCTTGCGCATCTTGGCAAGCAAATCGTAGAGCAGCGCCATGAGGTTCAGATACATTTCCTTGGTATAGCGGGGCCGTTCAAGTACCTTGGGCAGCGCCTTGAGGGTCGCTTTCTGCGCTTTGCCGGTATTGCCCAGTACAAAAGCCCCCAGCGCGGCCCCGCCGATGATCAGAAACTCGAGCGGCTGGAACAACGCGGCCAGATGCCCGCCGGCCAGTACAAACCCGCCGAATACCGATCCGAAAACCACGAGAGATCCGATGATGACCAGCATGTTTCGATGTTTCCCAAAGTTGAGTTATGGGGAGCTGATGGCTACCCATTACGTTCTGTCGCTATCCGGCGCTCCGGCCTTCCCGCATGGAACATGCAATTTGGAAGAAGGAAGCCGCACCGTTGCAGCAGAATCTGTAACGGCAGGAAGGGGGCAAACTTTAGGAAACCGCACCGGCCCCGCCGGGGATGGGCAGGGCATGCGGCAGATGGATGGCGCGGCTGACGGACGTTCTGCCCGGCAGGAACTCTGGGGTGAAGGAGGCCGGGATGAGCCCGGGAGAAAGTGGAAAACGGATAAGCAGGCCATTACTCTACTATGGCCGAAATCAGGAAGACTCCACTGCGGTGATGGCATGCAGGCGGATGCGGCCTTGCCCGGCACAAGGCGATACAAGACGGCACTGGATGGTCGGGGCGGTGAAAGGCATGCAGGCATTGCATGCCTTTCACCGGGGAGGGAATGCTAAGGAAGCGCTGAATAAATCTCCGCTGGCGCGACGGTGGCTTTGCGGGATGGGATGCGCGAAAGGCGACGACGCGAATGGCCGATCCCCTTCGCTAGGAGCCTGACAAGACAGACCGCTCGCAAAGCCCCGTCCCATCCGGGTTGCGTTAAAATCGGGCGCTCATTGCGTGCATCGTAGTCCCGGCTACGACCTGCGTCGCGCGCCTTATGATCATCCCGATTTTAACAGCAACGCGCTCAGCGGAGATATAGTCAGCGCTTCCCTAAGCAGGAACAGCGGCGGGAAAAGGGACAGGTACGGCGGCAGTTGCA
>CAZYYR010000060.1:0-11720 GCA_964651465.1 uncultured Nitrosospira sp. | reverse complement strand
GAATGAGTGCTGCCCAGTTATCGGACTGGAACCCTGCGCCTTCATCTATTTCGCCTCGCGCTCGCGGATGGCTGCAGAATCGCGGTTCCCTCACACAGCTCATACAGCGGCGCTGCTGCGGGAAATTCAGCGTAGAGCAGGTATTCCAGTCACTCGCGACAGCAAGCGATGACGAACTGGCGGTGATGAAAGTACGGCGGAAGGAGTTGGCACTGGTGCGGGAAGTGTACCTGTACTGCGGCGATATTCCCGTCGTGTTTGCCCATTCGGTGGTGGCAAGGAAGGATCTCAGAGGCGCATGGCGCGGTTTGGCCGGCCTTGGTAACAAGTCGCTGGGGACGGTCCTGTTCACCAACCCTGTCATCCGGCGTACACCGCTGCGCTTCAGGAAACTGAATGCGGCGCATCCGCTCTACCGTCGCGCCTGCCGCAAGCTGCGGGAAAAGCCTACGGCCCTGTGGGCGCGCCGCTCCCTGTTCAGCCTGCGCGGACAATCAATACTGGTGACCGAAGTGTTTCTTCCTTCAATTCTAAAGCTGAGATGACATGACCTTCGCGCAGCGCCTGGGTCATTACGAAAGACTGATGCGGCTGGACAAGCCCATCGGTATCCTGCTGCTGCTGTGGCCTACTCTCTGGGCACTCTGGTTTGCCGCGGAAGGTATGCCCGATCCGGTGATTCTGGTCATATTCGTGCTCGGCACCGTGCTGATGCGTTCTGCCGGCTGCGTCGTCAACGACTACGCCGATCGTGATTTCGATCCGCATGTCGAGCGCACGAAAAACCGCCCGCTGGCCGTTCGCGCAGTGAGTACGAAGGAAGCCCTGCTGCTGGCTGCAGGACTGAGTCTGTGCGCCTTCCTGCTCATTCTGCCCCTCAACCGCCTCACGCTCCAGCTTTCCGTGGTGGCGCTGTTTCTTGCAGCGAGCTATCCTTTCACAAAACGTTTCCTTGCCATGCCGCAAGCCTACCTCGGCATTGCTTTCAGCTTCGGCATTCCCATGGCCTTCGCGGCTCAGACCGGGGAGGTGCCGCATCTCGCCTGGTTGCTGATGGGGGCCAACCTCTTATGGGTGGTCGCTTACGATACCGAATATGCCATGGTGGACAAACCGGATGATCTCAGGATCGGCATCAGGACTTCCGCGATTACCTTCGGCCGCTTCGATGTCATGGGGGTGATGCTGTGTCATGCGGCGTTTCTCGGCGGCATGATCGCAATCGGGCTGATCCAGAGTATGGGCACCCTGTATTATGCCGGGCTTGCCGCTGCGCTGGTGCTGATCGTTTATCAATACGGGCTGATCCATCACCGTGACCGGGCCCACTGTTTCAAGGCCTTCCTGCACAACAACTGGGTAGGTGCCGCCGTATTTTCGGGGATTGCGCTGGATTATCTGATGACTGCTGCCGCATGAGCGTTTTCTCCAATGAAATATAAGGATCTGCGCGATTTCCTGGCCCAGCTGGAAAAACAGGGCGAACTGAAGCGCATCGAGGCCGAGGTCGATCCCAGGCTGGAGATGACCGAAGTTTGCGACCGGCTGCTGAAGGCGGGCGGTCCGGCCGTGCTGTTCGAAAAACCCAGGGGCCATGCCATCCCTGTGCTGGGCAACCTGTTCGGCACGCCCCGGCGTGTGGCGATGGGCATGGGGCAGGATTCGGTCGAGGCGCTGCGGGAAGTCGGAAAGCTGCTGGCCTATCTCAAGGAGCCCGATCCCCCCAAAGGCCTGCGTGATGCCTGGGAGAAGCTGCCGGTGCTCAAGCAGGTGCTCAATATGGCTCCCAAGGAGCTCTCAAGGGCGCCCTGTCAGGAAATCGTCTGGGAGGGAAAGGATGTGGACCTGGACCGGCTGCCGATCCAGACGTGCTGGCCCGACGATGCCGGGCCGCTGATCACCTGGGGGCTGACGGTTACCCGGGGCCCGCACAAGACGCGGCAGAACCTCGGCATCTACCGCCAGCAGGTGATTGCGCCCGACAAGGTCATCATGCGTTGGCTGGCCCACCGCGGCGGCGCGCTGGACTATCGCGACTTCCGTCTGGCGAACCCCGGGCAGCCCTACCCCGTTGCGGTGGCGCTGGGGGCTGATCCTGCCACCATACTCGGCGCCGTGACACCGGTGCCGGACAGCCTGAGCGAATACCAGTTCGCCGGATTGCTGCGTGGTGGGAAAACCGAGATCGTCAAATGCCTGAGTCACAGCCTGCAGGTTCCTGCCAGCGCCGAAATCGTGCTGGAAGGTTTCATCCATCCTGACGAGACCGCGGTGGAGGGCCCTTTCGGCGACCATACCGGCTACTACAACGAGCAGGAAACCTTCCCGGTTTTCACCATCGAGCGCATCACCATGCGGCGCGAGCCCATCTATCATTCCACTTACACCGGCAAACCGCCGGATGAGCCGGCCATACTCGGCGTGGCACTCAACGAAGTATTCGTGCCGCTGCTGCAGAAGCAGTTCACGGAAATCGTCGATTTCTACCTGCCGCCAGAGGGCTGCTCCTACCGCATGGCCGTGGTGAGCATGAAGAAACAGTACGCGGGCCATGCCAAACGGGTCATGTTCGGTGTATGGAGCTTCCTGCGGCAGTTCATGTATACCAAATTCATCATCGTCACCGATGATGACGTCGATATCCGTGACTGGAAGGAAGTCATCTGGGCCATCACCACGCGCGTCGACCCGGCGCGGGATACGCTGATCGTGGAAAATACGCCGATCGATTATCTCGACTTTGCCAGCCCCGTATCCGGGCTGGGCGGGAAGATGGGTCTGGACGCGACAAACAAGTGGCCCGGTGAGACAAGTCGGGAATGGGGTCGGCCGATCATGATGGATAAGACAGTGAAGGCAAAGGTGGATGGAATGTGGAAGGAGTTGGGATTGTGATTCGTTTAATCTTCTGGCATGACGTGCTGCGGTAGAGTTTTACTTATGAGTAATAATTCGATTGATGCTTTCATCCCCGAGGATATTCGGACACTTTACGAAATTCACAACTATCGCAACGCGGCGCAAGTGCTTGCTACTGGCTGTGCAGACGAGTTCCAGGAAATAATAGAAGGATTGCGAGCATTCCGGCTGACATTGGCTGATATTCGCAAGCCCGGCGGTAACGAATCGGACATTCCCAAGAGGATTTCCGGTTTGCTTCGCGCCAAAGGCTGGATGGAAACACGAATCAAGGGAGACTTGCTGATTACAAAAGTATCAGGAACAATTAGTAAAAAATCCGGTGAAAAGGAATTTGAAGGAGCGGAAGAAAGCGAGTCGGATACCCTCGAAAAAATCGAGGAGCTCGAGAAGAAGGGGCGGGTCGAGCGAATAATTCGCGAAAACTTCCTCGACGGCCACAAGGTGGATTATGTCAAGAAGCGTGTCGCATTTGATCTGGAGTGGAACAGTAAGGATCAGACGTTTGACCGCGATCTATACGCCTTCCGGGCGTTTCACGAATGCGATCTGATCGACGCTGCGGTGCTTCTCACAAGAAGTGGTTCGCTCAATGCCGTTTTCGAAAAACTGGGACCGGAGTTGAACAGTGACGGTACACCCAAGGTCAGCAAGAATGGCAAACCAAAGCTCATAAAGACGAAATATGGAGCCAGCACTACGTGGATAGGCAAGCTGCTGTACCGGCTGAATGCCGGACGGCATGGGGGCTGTCCGGTACTGGCGCTCGGTATCACACCACAATTGATCACAGATTGGGCGGAACATGAATCAAAAAACCCCTAATCCCGCAGCTGACCTGCTTGAAAAGCTAGGTAGCAAGCGTTTCAGAACCATTCTTGCCGATCCACCTTGGCAATTCCAAAACCGCACCGGCAAGATGGCTCCAGAGCATAAACGGCTGAATCGTTACGGGACGATGGAACTCGACGAGATCCTCAGTCTACCAGTGCGTGCTCTAGCCGAGGACACGGCACATCTCTATTTATGGATACCAAATGCCCTGCTTCCAGAGGGACTTAGAGTCATGGAAGCGTGGGGATTCAAATACAAAAGCAATCTCGTATGGCACAAGGTGCGCAAGGATGGCGGCCCGGATGGTCGGGGGGTGGGCTTCTACTTTCGCAACGTAACCGAGCTGGTGCTGTTTGGCGTCCGTGGCAAGAATGTACGCACCTTGGCTCCGGGTCGCCGGCAAGTCAATTTCCTCGCTACCCAGAAGCGTGAGCATTCCCGCAAGCCGGATGAGATGTATGACATCATCGAATCATGCAGTCCCGGTCCTTACCTTGAACTGTTTGCTCGAGGCACGCGGCCCAACTGGTCGGTATGGGGGAATGAGGCGGATAACAACTATCACCCGAAATGGCGAACATACTCGAACCATTCCCAAGCTGAATTGATTCTGTTTGAAGAAGCGAAGCAGCGTTACCTAAGCCGAAAATGACTTTTTACTCCCACATTAAGAAAATTGCATCAGGCCAAAGGCTTCCCTCGAATCCGTTTTTTGAATTAAGCAATTAAAAACAGAACGGGTTAACCTTTCACATTTACCAAATATGAATCGTGTTCCTAACCTTCAAGACTTGAGTTTGATAAGAAACCAAATAAAAAAGTTGGGAGAAGATAAATTAGATTTTCCTCATAAGTTTATGATTTTCGGTCTTATGCAGATCCTCGACATAACTGAAGATGATGCTATTGATGCTATTACGGATACCTCATTTTTATCGGCGATAAAGGGAAGTACTGGCCATGATAGAGGGATAGATGCTGTTTTTATTGATGAGGATGATGGCCCAACAGTCCATTTATTTAACTTCAAATATACTAATAAACTCGAAAAGCTTGACTCTAACTTTCCTTCTGACGAAACAGACAAAATTGTTTCTTTTTTAGCCAAAGTTTTAAGTAAAGAAACTACCCTTAAGCAAGAGGTGAACCAAGCCTTGTTTGCTAAAATTGAGGATATATGGTCTCTATTTGACTCAACATCCCCGGCTTTCATAATTCACCTTTATACAAACCAGTTTAAGGGGCTTACCGGGGAAGAAGAGCGCCGCTTTAGTTCTGATCTTTCAAGATTTTCTGATGTCTCCCATCATCAAGTGCTCGGGTATCAAATCATTGAGCGAATTGCAAAACGTGGGAAAAGACACTTAGCCGCTAAAACGAAATTAATTGATAAAGGTTATTTTGAAAAATCTGATGGAGATGTAAGAGCTTTAATAGCCAATATTGATGCTAGAGATGTTATTAGGATCGTTCTAGACGATGAGGCGACACGCCAAAGAGCTGATTGGGAGACATTAGATCTCGGGGCGTATGAAATTTTGGAGGATGCATTTGACGAAAACGTGCGTGTTTATCTAAAAAAATCGTCAAAGATAAATAAGGCGATCAAGGAGACTGCTACCTCCAAAGAAGCATTTAGGTTTTTTTACTATAACAACGGCATCACCATTACCTGTTCCGAGTTTAAATATCCAAAAACTGTTCGCAGCCCTATTCTGGAACTCAAGGATTTTCAGATAGTAAACGGATGTCAGACGATACATGCGCTGCACGAAGCACTAAAGGAAAATCCAGAGTGCCTAAATGAGACAGATTTACTTGTTCGAATTTACGAAACCAAGAATGAAGAACTCATTGGAAGCATTTCTGAGTTTACGAATAGCCAAAATCCTGTCGCAAGCAGAGATCTTCGTTCTAATGATTTCACTCAGAGAAAGTACGAAGCAGACCTTAAAAACACTTTTCAGTTCTTTTATGAAAGAAAAAAAGGTATGTTCTCGGATCGGCCGAAACAGCAGATCATAGACGCGGAGAAGGCGGCCCAAGCCGTAATGGCCTTTATACTTGGAAAACCGGCTGAGGCTAAAGACGAAAAGCGTCGTATTTTTAGCGATAAATATGATGAAATATTTTCGGATGGACTCACGACAGAACACTTGCTTGTATCTTATTTAATTTATAAAGAGATTGAGAGTAAGAAGTTAGCAACCCGCCGGGAAATTAACGATCAACCAGATCAATACACGGACAGAGTATTTGTTTTGCACGCTACTTATTTCATTTTATATGCCATCGGGAGCATTGCAGAACGAATGAGAATTGACATTAATTATGGCAACATACGCAAGCTGAAAGCTTTATATGATGATGCCTTAGACGTAGTTGGTAAAGCAGCGGAACAAGAAAAGAAAGAGGAAGGTGTCAAATATCAGCACCGGATGTTCTTTAAAAGTGGAAAAGCAAAATCAAAAGTGGATAATTTTCTCTCCGTGAGAGGATACCAAATGGAGAACCTTGAGCCAGTAACCATCGCTGGGAGTGTGAGTGCAAAAGTTGGAGATTAGCGAATTGGCTCTATTAAATAAAAGGGTTTTAAATTCATCAGATTTTGCTCTATGTAAATAATTCTTTTACATCAATTACTTAAGGTGGGCGGCATTCCTCCGATGGAATATTCACGCCACCCCATACGAATCGTGCGATGATCCCGAACAGGGCAATCGCATAAAGCTGCGCCAGCTTGCTCATTTCCTTGAGCTTGCTGAGATCGGTGATCGTGCCGAGGCTGAGGAAAGTCAGCAGGAACATTATGGTGCCCAAGGCGCTTTTCACCGGCGGAGCGGCCTGGTGGGTTTTGGAAATTTCTGCCCCGATGGATACAATCATGACATACGAGAACGGGAGCAGGAGATAGTCCAACATAAATTTGGAAAGCCATGCCAGATTTTCATCAGCCCCACTTTGGATTGACCCGATCACCGCCCCACCTTGATAGATCCATACTAGCGTCAGCATGAATATCTAGACGCCGATGACATGTCGATTCAGATCTGGCAAAGCCAATCGTCATTTGACAGAAGCGAAAGCGTAATTGATGCTATTGTTTTTTTTTGCCTTGCAGGCGAGCGCCTCGCCCAGGCCGGGCTAGACGCATGGCAAAGGGGGTGAAAAAGGTTTTCGTGAGAATGGACAATGTCTGTGCTATCCCCTGGTATTTTATAAGCCGGATTTCCAGATGCCCAGATTGATACGCAACCTCGCAGCCGTCGCCCTGAGCGTCGCTATGGCGCTTTTGGTCACCATCGAGGCGCAGGCCTGCACCAGAGTCGTCTATCAGGGCCCGAACTCGATGTATCTCACCGGTCGCACCTTCGATTTCAAGGATGCGATCGTCAGCAATCTCTGGGTCTTCCCCCGCGGCATGAAGCGGCACGGGGCTGCTGGGCCGCGTTCCGTCGAGTGGGCATCGACTTATGGCAGCCTGATCGTTTCCGGCTATGAAATCTCGACCGTGGATGGCATGAACGAGGCGGGCCTGAATGCCAACCTGCTATGGCTGGCCGATGCCAGATATCCCGAGGACGACGGGATTACGCCCCGGATATCGCTTTCGCTCTGGGCACAGCATTTCCTCGACCGGTTCGCCACCGTGGCCGAGGCGGTGAGTCACGCGCGCAACGTGCCTGTGCAGGTGGTCAGCGGCGAGGTGCCCGGCCGCCCCGGCAGTCTCGCTCCTCTGCACCTGTCGCTTTCCGATGCGACAGGTGACAGCGCGATCCTGGAGTGGATCGACGGCAAGCTGCATATTCATCATGGCTGTGAGTTCCGGGTGATGACGAACGAGCCCTCCTATGACCAGCAACTCGCTATTACGCGGTATTGGAGCGGCGTTGATCCGCGCACCTTCCTGCCCGGCACCAACCGCGCTTCTGACCGGTTCGTACGTGCGAGCTTCTACATCGATGCCGTGACTCAGAGTGACGATCCGCGGACAGCCGCGGCTGCGGTCTTCAGCGTGATCCGGAACGTCTCGGTGCCTTATGGCATCAGCCTGCCGGATGCGCCAAACCTCTCGACTACCCGCTGGCGTGTCGTGGCGGACCACAGGAACCTGGTTTTCTATGCCGAGTCTGCGACCTCGCCCAATGTATTCTGGGTTGACCTCAAACGCCTCGACTTTTCGCAAGGAGCCCAAACGCGCGTTCTCAAACTCGGCGTGGACATGAATCGGATCCTTGCCGGTGAAGCATCCAAGCACTTCACACCAGCCGAGCCTTTTGTCTTCGAAACTGCCGAGTGACCGTCCTGCCCAGCGGGCGCGTCATCGTTGGCTGCGCCCTGGGTGTATGCCGGAAGAACATTTCATCCTGCTTGGGATGATGTGCGGGTGCTCGCATAGCGGATTCATGGCGGATTGATAGGGGTGTTGCCTTTTCCGTACGTCATTCTCGACCTGGAAACCACGGGGGGCACGCCCCTGCATGACCGCGTGATCGAGATCGCGCTCATCCGCTTCGAAGATGGGGCGGAAAGCGAGCGCTGGGAGACCCTGGTCAATCCGGGCGTATCCATCCCGCCATTCATCACGCGACTGACCGGCATCAGCAACGCAATGGTCGAGGAGGCCCCATCCTTCGCGGATGTGGCTCACCGGCTCTACGGTTTTCTTGAAGGGGCGGTCCTGGCTGCGCATAACGTCCGCTTCGACTACGGATTCCTCAAGAATGAATACCGCCGCATCGGCGCCCAGCTCCAGCATCGGGTGCTGTGCACCGTTCGGCTCTCGCGCAAACTCTATCCCCATCACAAGGGCCACGGGCTGGATGCCATCGTACGACGGCATGGGCTGAAGACCGATGTGCATGTGCGCCATCGGGCGATGGGCGATGTGGAACTGGTGGCGGCCTACCTGGACCTGGCCCGCCGCGAACTGGGTTCAAGACAATTGGCGGAAGCTGCCGGGGTGCTGCTGAAACAGCCCAGCCTTCCGTCACAGCTGGATGCACCGGTGCTGGACCGGATTCCGGACGGGCCGGGCGTATACCTGTTCTACGGCAAGAACGATCTTCCGCTCTATATCGGCAAAAGCGTGGCGCTCAGGTCACGTGTCATGTCGCACTTCAGCGGCGATCATGCATCCTTCAGCGACATGCGCATCGTCCAGGAAGTCGAGCGGGTCGAATGGAGGGAAACCGCCGGGGAACTGGGCGCGCTGCTGCTGGAATCGAGGCTGATCAAGCAACACCAGCCCATTCACAACAAGCGCCTGCGGCGTTCGCGCACCCTGTTTTCGTTCAATCTCGTCCATGACAGCGCCCAGGTCCCGCTGGTGAACATGGTGACGGAAGAGGATATCCGGCCCGAGGTGTTCGGGCACCTGTACGGCCTGTTCCGCTCGAAAACGAAAGCTGTCGATACCTTGCGCGAAATCGTCCGGGAGCATGGCTTGTGTCCCCGCGTGGTGGGTCTGGAAAACGGGAAAGGCGCGTGTTTTGCACATCAGCTCAAGCGGTGCAATGGGGTCTGCGCAGGCAAGGAAGCGCCGGAGCTGCACTATCTGCGGTTGAAGCAGACATTGACTCCGCTCAGGCTCAAATCCTGGCCTTATCCGGGCAAAATCGCTATCCGGGAATATGATGAGTCATCCGACCGCTGCGAGGTGCATGTCTTCGACCATTGGTGCCATCTTGCAACAGTGGACACCGAATCCGACCTGGATGAAATGGAAGCGCGCCCTTCCATGAAGTTCGATCTGGACACCTACAAGCTGCTGCTGAAATTCCTGGGGAAGCAGACCGAAGTCATCCTCCTCGGTCGAGCGTCCGCACGTGCGAAAATGGATATGCTTCCACCACCAGAAGCTTTCTTCTGACCGGACAGCCTCAGCCTTCTCCGGGGTTACCTCCCGCTCTATTGCCCTATCATTTTTTTTACGCCTTTCCTTCGTTCTCCCCAACCCGTTATCAGACTCGATGTAGCAGTGTGCCCCTCTGACCGGAACGCTCTTAAAACCGCTTCCCTGTCGGGGTGTTTTACAAATACCGCGGCGGTGTTGGGTTCGATGGGATGGACGCCAGCAGGCGCGCCAGTATCAAAGCATGGCACGCAAATTGCTTGAATGATGAATGGTTGCCGCTGTGTGGTAACTGTTTTAAATATTCTTAATACATTAAATAATAACAGGAGTGATTTATGAGCTTCAAGAAACTTGCATCTGCTGCCTTGCTGTCAGGCTCGTTGGTCGGAATGGGCCTGTCGGCACAGGCGGCACCCATCCGGACCGACATTATCATGATCGTGGACGAATCCGGTTCCATGGGGGGTGTCCAGGCCAACCTGCGCAACAACATCGGTCTGTTTGCTTCCATTCTGTCTGGAGGAGGACTGGTTGATGCGCGATATGGACTGGTCGGTTATGGGAACAGTTCGGTTGTGCCGCGCATGGTAACGGATCTTACGGACCCGGCGGGATTTGCCACTGCGGCCCTGGGCCTTACCACCAGTGGCGGCACTGAACCGGGGTATACCGCGTCCGCTTTTGCCTTGAACGAACTGGATGGGCAAAGCTCGCTGTTTTCATTCCGTTCCGATGCGCTGATCAATATCATCATCTTCACCGATGAGCCCAGCAATGGAGATACGGCAGCGAGAGGTACGGTCGGAGGAAGTGCGGTCACCGCGTCCATCCTGGATGGGCTGCTCAAGGATAATGATGCCCTGTACAACGCGGTTCTGAGCGGATCGACCACCATCACCTCCTTCGGAGGCCTGGCTACCGGCAACCACGGGCAGGTGTTCAATCTCGGTAGTCTCAACAGCACGAACCAGACGGTAGTGGAGAATTTCGTGACCGCTTTCGCGACGGCGAAACTGAACGAGACCATCGACTTCTGCACGGCCAACCCGACCGCGCCGGGATGCCAGCCCAGCCAGAACGTTCCCGAGCCCGGAGTATTGGCTCTGATCGGACTTGGTGTGGCTGCCCTCGGGTTTACGCGTCGTAAAAAGGCATAAACGCAAGCCACATTCGGTGGCTTTTGAAAGCGGCCAACGCTCCTGTTCCCGGGGCAGTTGGCCGCTTCACGGCATTTTCCCACGCCACTGTCGCATGAAGTGGATTTGCAGCAGCGTTGGCTGATCATGACCCCGCCTCCATCTTCCCCGCGTCCGACGATAGATAATAGCGCGACTCACGCGCCAGCCCTTCCAGTTAAATCCGCTTCCAGCCGCTGATCATACGGCTCGCGTCGAAACCCCGCTGTCGTAGGCATTCCCTTACAAGTATGTGTGCATTCCCTGACAGACAAGGAGGCTTTGGATATATTACGGTTAAGCGGTATTACGAATTAATAATATTTCTTAACACGAATACACGATGTCAACGAAACAGGGGGAGTTATGAAATCCGAGTTAAATCTGCCGGTGTACGCGTTTACGACCCTGCTTGTATCTGCTTCGCCTGCTCAGGCGCAACAACTGGCTCACGCGGTAGGCGAGAAAACATTGGAGACGGCAGAGGAAGCCTCGATTCCTGCAAAAGAAACAAAAGCTAGGCCTGCTGCCGAGAATCTGCTCGTCAAGCTCGAGCCACTCGTCATTAAGGGACAGACACTTACAGTCAGCAGGAACCAGCCATTCAGCGTGCACGTGTTCGACAAGGATTTCATTGCCGAGCGCCAGGTTTCCAATCTGGAGCAGCTTTTTCGGGAAACTGCCGGCATGGAAGTGCGCAGCCTCGGTTATGGCAGTGTTGCCAGTTCCATCAACTTGCGCGGTTTCGCAGGGGGCGGCCACGGGGGCGACATCGGTTTCGTGGTCGACGGTATTCCCTTGAATGAAGCCTCGAGCCATGCCGACGGCTATGCCGACATGGGCGTGATCATTCCACTCGAACTCAACGCCATGAGGATTTTCAAAGGCCCCGTGTCGGCTCTATACGGGAATTTCAATCGGGCCGGCGTAGTGGC
>CAZYYR010000059.1:0-11772 GCA_964651465.1 uncultured Nitrosospira sp. | reverse complement strand
AGCGGCTACTGCCACAGCATGGGCCAGGGCTTATTGAGAAATGACACCTAAAACACCCGCCTCAACCACCAGTTGGCAAGACCGATCAGCAGCAGTCCGGGAAAGAGGGCGACGAGCGCAGGGTTCAGATGAAGCAGCAAACCGGTGTTGGCAACGATCTGATCGAACAGATAGACGCTGATTCCCAACATGGAAGCGAATACCAGCCTGTTGCCGAGGCCTGTCCGCACCGATCCGAACACGAAGGGGATCGAGAGCAGCAACATTGCGATGGTCGTCAACGCTCCGCCCATCTTTCGCCACAACGCCAGAGCATAGGCAGCGGCCTCCTGTCCGGTAGCGCGCAGGAATCGCACATGCTGAAACAGCTCGATAGGCGAGAGGCTTTCCGGCGACTTCGTCAGTGTCGAGATATCATCCGGATTGAGAAATGACTTCCATTGCATGGAATCCATGCTGGTGGATTCGATCCCGCTTCCGGTGAATGTCTTGGTGGTGGCTTCCTTCAGATCCCATATGTCACCTTCCATGAAATCCGCATACTTCGCGTAGGTATAGGTAGTCAGAAAGCCATTGTCATCGAAATGCATCACCTCGATGTCTGCGGCTCTTCCCGCATGCACCATTTCGCCGACGCGCAATATGGTGCGCTCGTTTCGAGTCCAGATACCGAGATTCCTGCCGAGCGCCGCGCTTTTTTCAAGCGCGGCAGCCCGGGTCGAGAGGGCAGTCTGCTGGAGCTGGGGTGCGACGAACTGGTCCAGAATGGCAATGAACAGTAAAAGCAGGCCACCTACCGCGAGCGAGGCGAGGCTGATACGAACAGGCGATACGCCCGCCGTCCGCATCGCTGTCAGTTCAGACGCGACAGCCAGGCGTCCCAGTGCGATAACGTTGCCCAGAAGCGCAATGAACGGGGCAAGCTGTATGAATCTGCGCGGCAACAGCAGGGCAGTGTGCAGGAACGCATCCGTGACGCGATAGGTTCCCCTTCCCACGTCGTCGAGCTGATCCAGCAGATCGAGGAAACCGAACAGGGGCACGAGTATCGCGGTGGCAATCCCGAATCCCAGGAAAACCTGGAATCCCAGGTAGCGATCGATGATCGTCATCGGCGCAGAGGCTGCTTTCGCCGAAAGCCGGGAGCCCACAAGGCAAGCACACATAAAAACATGGCGAGATAAAGCCACCAGACACCCGGCATGCTGCCCAGCGTGCCCTGCTCGACCCAGGTTTGAGCCAACCCGCTCAGGATGTAATAAATTGCAAACACCAGGGCAGCCGCATAATAATTTCTTTCACCTTTTTCCTGGCGCGGAGAGACACGACTGAAGGGCATGGCAATCAGCGCCAGCAGAATCGTGGCGATGGGACGGGAAAGCCGCCACTGGAATTCGGCGATATCGCGTGACTGATCGGAATTTGCCAATGCCGCGGTCGTGGCTGCCTTGCGCTTATAGTCCAGGACATTCCCGCCATCCGTGAAATAAACCAGTTTGTCGAACTGAACCACGGTATCTTCCGTTCCGGAATGCATGAGCCGGTAGACAAATCCATCCGTCAGCCGCACCTGGGGACGCTGGCCCGCTTCCGGCTCTGGCTGATGGGCTTCCCTGGCGATGATGATTTCGCTGGTCCCGCTCTTGTGGATGTAATGAAACACGTCCTTCATCTGCCTTCCGGAATTGTCCTTGTCATGGATATAAACCACGCGGCCCTTTTTTTCGCTTCCGTAGAAGCGGCCCGCCTGGAAGCGGTCCGTATTCAGTTCGGCTTCTGCCTGAGCGTTCAACAGATAGCTTTCCGCATAGGCCCAGGGACGTGCAAACAGGGAAAGCGCTCCGCTGGCAATTCCCACGGGAATGGCAACGATAAGGACGGAGTATATGATGCGCTGCTCGCTCACTCCCGCGGAGCGAAGGACGCTGATCTCCTGATCTCTGTACAGGCGGCCGAGCCCCATGACGACCGCAACGTACAGGGCAATCGGCATCAGCACTTCCAGCGCGATCAGGGTCTTCAACAGTACGAGCTTCAGCATGGCGGCAAGACCGAGCGACTCCGTCACCGCTCCGGCCAGGAAGCGCGCCGTGCTGAAACTCGAGAATAACGTCGCCAGGATGACGGCCACGACCGTGAAAGGGATCAGCAATTCACGGGCGACATATCGCTCAATTATTTTCACGATTGTCCAGGATCCAGGAATACGGCATCAGCGGGCAGGACCGCCCAGGTCGGTTTTTGAACGGTCATGAGGCATTTTTCCGGACAGCACCGCTTCCGCAAGCTGCACATCCTCTATCTTGTCGACATCGA
Source organism: uncultured Nitrosospira sp. (assembly GCA_964651465.1). Taxonomy (GTDB): domain Bacteria; phylum Pseudomonadota; class Gammaproteobacteria; order Burkholderiales; family Nitrosomonadaceae; genus Nitrosospira. The sequence continues at coordinate 9,456 of CAZYYR010000059.1, read as the reverse complement.
CGCCGGCTTGAGGGTAGGGCAAAAACACGGGCTGCACTTTGATGCCGGATTTTGCCGCAACCGCGTTCAGTCCCCTGTCTATTGTCAGCCGCCCCAGCAGATAGTACAGAACGGTCATGAAGCCAAAGGTTTCCGCAATCAGGCGCCATGGACGCTTGCGCAGGTCTTCCGCCCGCTGCCAGAACGAGACCAGACCGCGGCCGCGAGGATTCATGAACGCATACAGGTTGCAGCCACAGACGCTTGCGTCACGCAGCTTTATGACAGTGCGCCTTGCACCGGGAAACGCGGCGGCCACGTCTTCATACTTGACAACGCCTACAGTAGCGTCGCTCTGCGCAATTTGAGACTGGCTCAAGAAATGCTGCACGATTATAGGCGTCAACAGCGCATGATCTGCCGTAGTCAGCAGTACCGGCTCCCCTTGCTCGATATGCGCGAGACAGCCGTCCGCACTGCGGCTCGGAGAATTCAGGCTCGGCAACCAGACGATGCGCCCGCATTCGATACGCTGCTCCAGCTCCGGACAATGGGATAGCACGGACTTCGGAGGCCCGCATATAATGATCTTCTTCACCATGGCGCTGCCTTCCAGGGCGTCCAGTACACGGATGATCATCGGCGTTCCGCAGATCGGCGCAAGCGCTTTGCAGGCCACGCCTGTTCCGACCGCGACGGGATCGCCGGCAGCACGGTCCGCTGCGAGCACGATTGCAGTGAACAGATCCGACTGTTTCATTTTCTGGTTCTCATGAAGCCCACGAGGCGGGCGCACCTCCCAGGTGCGCCAGTCAAGCCTGCTGGCAGCGGCCGGGTAAATGTTCGATTTTACCGCAATGTGTGCACGATACGCTGCGCGACCCAGCTTTCGGATGCACCGTCAATGCATGAATCGTTCGATGCTGCCTTGCCGCCGCGACGCATCGATCACAGCATTTTTTCGTAGATGCGATACCGCTTGTACTGTCTGCAGCCCAGGCTATCGAGGATGGCGCGCATGGGCTTGTTGTCTTCGAGTATCCAGGACAATTCAACCGCCTCGACCCCCATCGCGCGGCCCAGTTTCCGTGGCGCATCGATCACCATGAACGCCAGCGCCATGCCGAGCGGCGTGTTGTGAAATTGCTTGCGCACGCCCATCAGCGGGATGCGGCCCGTTCGCACGCCTCCGCGAGACTTGAGCCTGATCAGACGGAGCCAGCCGGAGGGAAACAGGCTGCCGTCGAGATCGGCAAAAATCTCATTCAGGTTCGGCAACGCCACCATGAATGCTGCAGGAACTCCATCCACTTCGGCAATCTGGATGCATTCGTCGGGCACCAGCAGCCGGAGGCTGCTGCCAAGCTCGGCAAACTCAGCCTCGGTAAACGGAACGAACCCCCAATTCTCCGACCATGCATCGTTGAATATGTCGCGCAGTATTTCCATTTCTTCGCTGAATCTGCTGCGCCGCAGCGTCCTCAGGCGCATCTGGTCCGAAAACTTTTCGATCAGCGCACTCATCAGTCGCGGCACCTTGAAGTCCACGTCGACCCAGTAGGCGAGCATATCCTTTACACCCCGATATCCCTGCTCTTCCAGCAACGGCCCATACCATCTGCGGGAATGCGGCATCATGACCATCGGCGGCGTGTCGAAACCTTCCACCAGAAGACCGCACTCCTGGTTGATGGACAAATTGAATGGTCCGGTTACATGCCGGGTACTCCGGGCCGCCAGCCATTCTTCCGCTGTGCGCATCAATGCGCGGCACACGCCCACGTCATCGATGCACTCCAGCAAGCCGAAATGGCCGGTATCGGCGCCGTAGCGCTGCCGGTGGAGTTGATCGATCTGGGCACTGACTCTTCCCACGGGGCGGTCGTCCCGGTACGCGACCCAGACCTGCCATTCCCCATGCTTGAAAAATGGATTGAAGCGGGAAAAATGAAGGCGCCGCTCCAGCCGCAGGGGAGGTACCCAGAGGGGATCATCCGCGTAAATTCGCCACGGCACATCGATGAACACCCCCATCTCGCGGCGGTTGGTGACCGGACGTACGACCACCTCCGGCGGCATTGATCGAATAATGTGACCAGTCATACAAAAAAGGAAATTGCCCGGGCCGGAAATTGTATCGGAGTGCTCCATTCAGCGGTGAATCCCCGAAAATAAAATCTGGCTATGGAAATCGCGTCTGCCTGATTCCGCTGCAATCGCCGTGCCGGGAGCAACCGGGTTTGACAAGCGACATATTGATGACGTGTGATATTATAATCCCGGTTCACGGCCTGGGGCGGATTCCGGCTTTTATACGAGACGCACCCTGTGCCCTCTCTTTGTAAATACCCTGTATGCCACGCACCGCAAGCACGCACGCCTGCGCTTCACGGATGGCAATCGGCTCATACGGGCATGGCATTGCGCGTACTTGACCGCTCCGATGGAACAACGCAATACTATTGATACCGGAGCAACGGCAGGCGCTGGTGCAAGCGCCGCTGGTGTGCGAAAGAAAATCGCAGGCTCGAAGCCTCGGCAGCATTTCATTATGGAAGGATCAAATCATTAAATGGACAGCGCGGATAGTTCTGAATATAACCTGCTGATCGCTCTTGCTCTCATACCGGCCGTCATCTGGCTCCAGATATGGGTGAGGAACCGCCGCCGCAACCGGCGCAATGAATCCGGGCAACAGGAATTCGACAGCCTTGGCGCGACGCTCCTTTCGGCCCTTATCGAAGGAGGCGCTGTCATTTCCAGCTTGCTGATCGTGATCTGGATCATGGGGGCCATCCTGAGATACCTGTTTCCCATGGTATTCAATGCAAAATAGTTCGAGGCGGAACACGCCGTTCATGCCTAGAATACCGGAACGATTGGGGCAGCCTGTGGAATTATCCCATTCTGGAGCGTGTAAACTGTTTCTCCCCTGTTTCCGTTATCTCTTTTATCTTCCTTATATTCTTTTCAGCTGCCTGGCGCCTTCCGCGCAACGTCGGGCAATCGCTGGATTCACCCGCCCGAGCCGGAATAACAACAGGAACATGATAACTCGCGCGTGCATTTCGTCCCCTTCCGCCTCCCCATGCATGTAGTCGTTACGGGAATGGGAGTCGTCTCCCCCATTGGCATAGGTACTGACCAGTTCTGGTCTGCGGCTGTCGAGGGAACCAGCGGGATCAGAAAAATCACTGCCTTTGACGCATCGAATCTTCGCTCCCGGATTGCGGGAGAAGTCGTCGGATTCAACGCTGCCGACTTTTTATCGCCAAAATATATCGAACAAACGGACAGGTTTACGCAACTGGCCCTTTTGGCCACCCAACTCGCCCTTGCAGATGCCGGCGGACTTGACGCCTACTCTTCGAGACGCATCGCTGTCAGCATAGGTTCCGGAATGGGAGGTTTTGCGACCTTTGAATCGTCCGCAATGCGTAAATTCCGGAACCAGCCGGTACCGCCTTTTACCGTCCCCCGGACCATGGCCAATTCCGCGGCCGCCTGGATCGCAATCAAACACGGGCTGAAAGGCATGAACCTGACCTGCAGTACCGCATGTTCCTCCGGAGCCAACGCGATTGGCATGGCCCTCGATCTTTTGCGCGCGGGGAGAGCGGATGCCGTGATCGCAGGCGGGACCGAGGCATGCGTCCTGCCTTTAACCATGAACGGGTTCGAGATCCTCCACGCGCTGACTACCAGTTCCAACTCGGATCCCGCCAGAGCGTCCCGGCCTTTTGCCCGGGGGCGGAGCGGTTTTGTCATGGCGGAAGGGGCCGGCATCCTTATCCTGGAGCGGGAGGACAAGGCGAAAGAACGAAACGCCAAAGCGTATGCCAGGCTCGCGGGTTATGGACAGGCATGCGATGCGACCCATATCGTGATGCCGGACCTGGAAGGCCAGGTGGCGGCAATGCGGGAAGCCATCGAAGATGCCGGCCTGCACCCCGACGCGATCGATCACATCAATGCCCACGCGACATCCACCCCGCTTGGAGACATCGTGGAGACCAAAGCGATCAAGTATCTGTTCGGAAACAGGGCCTACAATATTGCCATCAGTGCCACCAAATCGATGATAGGACATACGGTGGGGGCATCGGCTGCCCTCGGCAGTGTCGCCACGATCATGGCGCTTCATACCGGTACCGTGCATCCGACCATCAATCTCGATGAGGTCGATCCGGAGTGTGATCTGGATTACATTCCGAATATCGCACAGCGGAGAAATCCGCGTGCTGGCCTGTGCAACGCTTTTGGATTCGGGGGCAACAATGCGAGCATCCTTTTCACAACCGTTGAATGAGAGAAGAGACTAGACATGGACTCAGCAGAGATTGAAGCAAAGGTCATACAATTTATCTCGACGAAAGTCGAGAACCTGGATGCCTCGACCATAAACCGGTCTTCGAAGTTCGAAGACCTTGGACTTGACTCCATGGACACGATCCAGCTTCTGTTCGACGCCGAAGATACGTTCGGCATCAGTTTCGACAGCGAAGAGGCCAAGGGATTTACATCCGTGGGAGACATCGTTTCCTATATCGAACAGCATCAGACTTCAGGCGATGCAGTTCAGCATGAAGGAGGAGATGAAGCGGTATGAGGGCGGGCACGGCACCGATCCGGACAGGACCCGGGCAGAAACGCCAGACCCATCCGATATTCCCGCCGTGTCATTTCGCTTTTCTTGACGCCGTTTTTCCTTGCGGCGTACCACCCGTCTTTGGCTTCATCATTCCGGCCTCGTTCGTTGCGGCTGCCTTTGCGTTTCGCTCTTTCGACTCGAACTCGAACCCCACCTTTCCATCCGCACCCGCCACCAGATAGGCGGAAAACGGCCTGCCTTTCTTTGAGATGAACTTCGACAGCAGGTCTGTCCTGCCAGTGTGCAGCAGCCTGGCGACCTGTTCGCGCTCGAGGGGCCGTGTCAGTATGATTTTTGCGATCCTGAAGCTGCATGTACGCGGGGAGCCCACGGCTTTTTCGCACACATAGCTCATGCCGTGATCGAAGACGCCGTTGCCGCAGCGGAGACATTTTCCCAATGCTTCCTGCTCGGAAAAATCGACTTCTTCCGCCTCCTCTTCGCCGCCTCCACCAAAATCGAATTTCATGTCGAAGCCGTCCGTGAGCTTGACGTTGGCGTTGAACAGACGGCCCATCTTGCTGCGAAACCCCTGAAGCGGCCCTACTTCCCGCTGGGTGATCAATTGTTCCATTTCCGCCATTTCGAATTGCCGTCCAGCCAGAATCTTCCATAGCGCGAAGTCGCATTTCTGGCACTGGAATTTTTTGTAGGTTTCCTGCACTACGCCACCACATTTCGGACAGGGGGACGCGAGCGTCGAAAAATCTCCGCTGATCGTCTCGCCACGATGGCTCTTTGCCTGTTCCACGATATGGCTTGTCATGCCGGCGATTTCCTGCATGAACTGGTTGCGCATGAGTTTTCGCTGTTCGATCTGGCGCAGCTTGAACTCCCAGTCGCCCGTGAGTTCGGGCGAGGTGAGCTCCGCCACTTTCAGTCCGCGCAACAGGGTGATGAGCGAAAAAGCCTTTGCCGTCGGGTGCAGTTCCCTGCCCACCCGCTGCAGGTAATTTTCCGAAACCAGCCCCTCGATGATGGAAGCCCTGGTGGCCGGGGTACCCAGGCCTTTGGCGCTCATTGCTTCCCTGAGATCCTCGTCTTCCACGAGCTTCCCCGCACCTTCCATGGCGGACAGCAGCGTCGCCTCGTTGAAGCGTGCCGGCGGCCGGGTCAGATTGGCGACAACGTCGATTTCCTGGGTCATGACGGTTTCATCGGGACTTACTTTGACCAGCATCGAGTCATTTTCGTTGCCGGCTTCTTTCCCGTATACGGCCTGCCAGCCGGGATTGACCATCACCTTGCCTTCCGTTTTGAAAGGCTCATCCTCGACCCGCGTAATGCGGGTCGTGACAAGAAATTCAGCGGGGGGGAAAAAAACCGCCAGGAAACGCTTGGCAACGAGATCGTACAGCTTTGCCTCGATCTCGTTCAGCCCCCTGGGTTCGAGCGATGTGGGAATGATGGCGAAATGGTCTGAAATTTTGGCATTGTTGAACACCCTCTTGTTGGGTTTGACCCAGCCTGCTGCGAGGATCTGTCCGGCAAATGTTCCATATCGCGTATCACGCAATGCAGAGAGTGTATCCTTGACGGTTGCGACATAATCTTCAGGTAATGCACGCGAGTCGGTTCGCGGATACGTCAGCACCTTGTGTTTTTCATACAATGCCTGAGCCAGTCCCAGCGTGGTCTTGGCGGAAAAACCGAAGCGTCCGTTGGCGTCGCGCTGCAGACTCGTCAGATCATACAGAAGCGGACAGATCTCCGTGGCAGGCTTGCTTTCCTCGCTGACGATGCCGGGCTTGTTCTGGCATTTGCGCCGGATGGCCTCGGCGGCTTCCTCGTTCCATAACCGCTCGGCTCTCAGTTCAGCATCTTTCTTGTCTTTGACGAATTTCTCGTCGAACCAGCGCCCGCCATATTCTCCGGCTGCGGCTGAAAAAGTGCCGCGCACTTCCCAATAGCTGCGGGGAACAAATTTCCTGATGAGATCTTCCCGCTCGATCAGAATTGCCAGGGTGGGGGTTTGCACCCGGCCTACGGTGGTCTTGTGAAAACCGCCTTCCTGCGAATTGAAGGCGGTCATGGCACGGGTCCCGTTGATGCCCACCAGCCAGTCGGCTTCGGAACGGCTTACTGCCGCCTCCGCCAGTGGTTGCACAGCCTCGTCATCCAGCAGTTTCGTAAAGCCTTCCCGGATCGAGTTCGGGGTCATTGACTGCAGCCAAAGCCGCTTTACCGGTTTTTTGGTCCCCGCATGGCGGATGATATAGCGAAATATCAGCTCGCCCTCGCGGCCGGCGTCGCATGCATTGATGAGCGCATCCACATCCTTGCGCTTGATGAGCCTGGTCAGGAGCTTTAGCCGCGCTTCGGTTTTCTCGATGGGATTGAGATCGAAATGGGGTGGAATGACGGGAAGATTGGAAAAACTCCACTTTCCCCGCTTGACTTCGTATTCCTGAGGAACCGCAAGTTCAAGCAGATGCCCGACCGCCGACGATAACACGTAGGCATCGCTCTCGAAATAATCGGCATGTTTGGTAAATCCGCCGAGCGTCCGCGCAATATCGGCTGCAACAGAAGGTTTTTCCGCGATAATTAAGGTTTTCCCCATGAAACTCGACATCCGCGAATGATTGGAACCGGGTGAAGGAAACAAGGACGCACTCAAGGCCCATCGCGCCAGGAATGCTGCCGACAGAACATATCGACCCGAGGACAGATGAATCAACTGAGCACATCCCCGTCGCGATCAGCGACAGTTCACCTCTTTTCACCCCCTCTCGCTGCGCGCAAAGTTTCCGCGATACCTGAGGCGTGCATCTACCAGGATTCAGTTGCTGTTGCTTTCCATTATAGAAAAACTGCACGGATGCATGTGGAATGGTTACCTGAGCCTCTGGTAACATCCCCCCGGCAGGCTGGCCACCCTGCCATCCAGTTCGAACGTCAATAGCATCGCTGATACTGTTTCCACCGTCAAGCCGCTGCGGATACACAGGGTATCGATACTGATGACGTCGTGGCCCAGATGCTTCAGGAGCATCGATTCTTCGTCTCCTGGTGTTTCCATTTCGCGGACGATGCGACGAATGGGCTGATACCCCAGTTCATCCAGGATATCGTCACTGCTCTCGACCAGTTTCGCCCCCTGCTTGATCAATGCGTGACAGCCTTTGGACAGTGGCGAGTGGATGGAACCGGGAATGGCGAATACCTCTCGCCCCTGCTCCAGTGCCTGCCGGGCGGTGATGAGAGAGCCGCTTTGCAGGGCCGCTTCAACAACCAGGCAGCCGCGGCTCATCCCGCTGATGATGCGATTGCGGCGAGGAAAATTGCTGCCGATGGCCGGCGTGCCCAATGGAAACTCCGAAATGAGCGCACCCTTTTCCGCGAGTTCATGGGCAAGCTTGCGATGGCTTGCAGGATAGACGATATCCAGACCGGTCCCTACCACTGCGATGCTGGCAGCCACACCACGCAGGCCGCCGCGATGAGCCGCCGCGTCCACGCCCAGCGCCATGCCGCTTGCGATGCAAAGTCCTGCACGGCTCACTGCTTCCGCGAACGATTCCGTATTGGCGATACCCTGAGGCGTTGCATTACGGCTGCCTACAACGGCAAGCATCGGCCGGTTGAGCAGTTCGCGCTTTCCCTTGAGGTAAAAAAAAGGCGGCGGATCGGGGATGTTGAGCAGCAATGCGGGATAGTCCGGATCGGCCAGCGTGACAATCGAATTTTCCGTAGCCTCCAGCCATCTCAGCGCGGTCGCCAGCCGTTCTCTGTCGGGTCCCCGAACGATATTGCGGACCATCTTCTCCTTTACCACCCGCTCCAGCGCGGCGGCGCTCGCGGAGAGGATCTTGCCAGGGCTTTCGAAAGCAACCAGCAATCGCCGTATCGATTCATCACCCAGGCCGTCGATCAGTCCGAGGGCAAGCCAGGATTCTGTATCCTCCGTCAGCATCATCTGGTACCCATAAGGCTGCTGTCACGCCGTGCCAATTCCATCGCTCGCTCCCGGTCGAAGAGACCATCAGCGAGAATGGGCCCGTTCGTCCTGCACGAAAAAGATTCTTCTATTAATGCGACTGGCGCAGCGCAGGGCTTCAAAAACACGTTCCGTACAATCAGGATATAATAAACCCCCACATCAATTCGTGCCGTCGCACAAGGCAGCCTGCTGCAGGAACTATCGTATTGTCATGTTTGCATTTTGCATTTAGATCAATTTACATTCAAGCCCCTTAAGTATATTTAAGCCCATTTGCCCCCTTAAGCCCCCAATATGGCGCTTCTACAAATACTACAGTATCCGGACGAGCGGTTGCATACGATAGCGAAACCGGTGGCGGAAGTTACCCCGGAAATCCGCACCCTCGTACAGAATATGGCGGAAACCATGTATGCCGCCCCGGGAATCGGCCTTGCAGCCACGCAGGTGGACGTGCACCGGCGCCTCATCGTGATCGATATCTCCGACACGCGTGACCAGTTGCTGGTACTGATCAATCCGAACATCACGACAAGCAGCGGCGAATCGGATTACGAGGAAGGATGCCTGTCAGTGCCTGGCGTATTCGGGAAAGTGGCCCGTGCCGAAAAGGTTACGGTCGAGGCGCTGGACCAGAACGGCCAACCGTTCACTTTGGATGCCGAAGGTTTGCTGGCCGTCTGCATCCAGCATGAAATGGACCACTTGCTGGGCAAGGTATTTGTCGAGTACTGGTCAAAATTGAAGCAATCGCGCATTCAGGCCAGATTCAAAAAACAACGACGAAAAGTGATGTGATATCGAACGCTTCGATAACCGGCGATCGACCGTGGCATTCCCGCACACATCTCCGGTCGTTCCAATCTGTCCGATTGGAACAAGG
>CAZYYR010000058.1:6625-11780 GCA_964651465.1 uncultured Nitrosospira sp. | reverse complement strand
CACCGATCGACCGTGGCCTCGTGGCGGTGGGCAATGGTCCGGCGCCCATTTCGATCGGCACTTTCCTGGGGGATCCCCGGCGGCGCGGCGTCATCAATCAGGGAAAAACCACGCTCACCTTTCTCCATCAATTCAACGATACGTTCAGATGGCGCTCTGCGCTTCGAAATGCGGTGGCTTCCGAACGGTACAGCAGTCTGGAATCCAATTTCCTGGATGAAGCAACCGGCATTCTCGGGCTGGCACGGTACGAGATTCCGCAGAATGTGCAAAGCCATTATATGCAGAATGAGCTGCACGCGGCACTCTCTACCGGATCGATCAAGCACAAGGCACTGGTCGGGCTGGAGCTGGGAAGGGAATACCAATCCAGCAGAGGTTCGGGTGACTTTGGAGGGCTGGGCAGTTTCATCGATATCTACAATCCGGCGAACAGGGCATTTTTCGATGGTCCGCTGACGACCTTCAGTGACTCGAAGCAAACCAACAATGCACTTGGCCTGTATTTTGGCGATCAGATCGCATTGCGGGATAACCTGCACATGCACGCGGGTGGACGTTTCGACGTGTTCGAGCAGAACATCGTCAATCGCCCGAATGCTTTCCTTCCAAATGGGAGCGAGGATCGGCAGACCGACAGAGCATTCAGTCCCTCCATAGGCGTGACGTACCAGCCATGGAAGCCGGTTGCCATCTTTGCCAATTACACCCAATCATTCGCACCGCAAGCAGGTGGTGCAAGAAGCGTTCAGGGCACCCTTTTTCGACCCGAACGCGGCGAGTCGTATGAAGGCGGGTTCAAGTTTCGCATTCCCGACGGTCAGTTGCGCCTGACTTTGACTGCATTTGAGACGATGAAGAAAAACGTGCTGACGTCGGATATCAGCCAGGGACCCGGGTCGGGTTTTTCCATCGCAACAGGCGAACAGCGCAGCCGTGGTTTCGAAGTCGATCTGGCAGGCCAGCTACTTCCCGGTCTCGAAGTCATCGGAAGCTATGCCTATATCGATGCCCGCGTCACCCGGGACAATACCTTTCTGGAAAACAGCCGTCTGCCGAACGTGCCGCGGCATCAGGCGAGCTTCTGGACGACATACCGCATCAGCGACGGGTTGCTGAAAGGGTTTGGGGCCAGCGCGGGATTTGTCGCTTTCAGCGAGCGGACCGGCATCTTTCTGTGCCAGGATCCGGTGGGTTCGTTTTGCCAGGCACCATTCGATCTGCCGGGTTACGTCCGTGTGGATGCAGCTGTCCACTATCGCGAGCAGGCGAATTTTTTCGGTAAAAAGACAAACGTGATCGCTTCGGTAAATATTCGCAACTTGCTCGACAAGCGTTATTTCACCGGTGCACAGAATTTCCGCGAAATCATCTACACCGGAGTACCGCTCACCGTGATCGGCTCGTTGAAGCTGGAATTCTAGTACGTTCGGATATTGGCTATGGTGTCGCGGCACGAGCACGGGGGAAGAGCGGATGCCGCGTATGCACCTTGCCCGAGAGGAGCGGATACGATCACGCCTGTCAGGGGATGCCGGGGTTGGAGCGAGCCGCCGCGCCGGGCTCCTGAAAGGCGTCCGCCAGTGCCCGGGCGATATCTCTGCGCAACTGGCTGGCGTCGCTTACGATATTTCCCAGCCGGGCAAAATCATGAGTCATTCCCCTGTAGATTTTGAGATGTGTGGGAACGGCAGCAGCTTCAAGCTTTTTCGCATAAGCGATGCCTTCATCCACCAGGGGATCGTATTCGGCCAGCGCGATGAACGCCGGCGCAATACAGCCCAAATCCATAGCTTCCAGCGGAGCGAAACGCCAATCCGTCCTGTCCCGCGGATCCCTTAAATAATTACTGAACATCCATTGCAGCGTGGGAGCTTCGAGAAGATAGCCCCTGGATAGGCGCAAATGGGAAGTCGTATCCTGGGCCGCGCTCGTGCAGGGATACAGCAATGCCTGAAGCACAGGCTGAGGCCACCCTGTATCCTGTGCGGCAATCGTGAGCCCTGTCGCCAGCGTGCCCCCCGCGCTGTCTCCCCCCACTGCGATTTTTCCGGGATCGATCCCATGGACAGGGCCATTCGATAACAGCCATTGATAAGCATCCTGCGCGTCGTGCACGGCGGTCGGGAACCGGTGCTCGGGCGCCAGGCGGTAGGCTACGCTCAGCACGCGGCATGGGGTCAGTGCAGCCAGCGAGCGGCAAAGGGAATCATGGGAATCGAGACTTCCGACGCAATAGCCGCCGCCGTGAAAATACAGCAGGGCCGGCGTGGAATCGCCGGACAGGCTCTGCTCCGCGCTCGTGGAGGGGGTGGAAGGGCCGGGCACATACAGTCGCGCACCGATCTCGCCGCCGTCGCGGCAGGGGATGCGGATCGGGTCAGCGCTTGCCACGTCCATTCCGGCAGAATCCAGTGCCAGTGTGGAAGTATCGTATCGCAGGCGAGCCTCTGCAATGGGCAATTCATGCAGCGGTGGAGCACCGCTGTCGATGCCAGCCTCCACCAGTTCAAGAAATGCGGCAAGATCGGAATCGAGGGGCATGGTTTGTCGCAAATATAAAGTAGTACAGTTTTAACATTAAGACGTGGCGCGTGCTCGACAATCCAACCCAATCTGGAATTGCGGAATATTCTCATGCCCGTCGGGGAGGAGCCTGCAGAGCAGGAACGCTTGCCGACGCTCCCCATCACCTGCCTGGGTGCGGCAAGGCTCTTCAGGTCCCACCGCGATAGCCCATTTATGATTTATGCACCGGTATATCAAAACCTGAGTTTCAATGTCCCTACGACTGTACGCCGCGACCCCAGGAAGAAGCTCCCACCGGCGCCTGGAGTGGTGGCAGTGTGTGCCGTGTAATATCGTTCATCGAATATGTTGTTGGCGTTGATGAGAAACTGCCAGGGACCGTGATCATACCGAAGAACCGCATCGAACAGGGTGAACGACGGGGTGACGCTTGTGTTTGCATCATCATTGAATACCCTGCCCACATAGCGTACGCCGCCCCCGATGAAGAATCCCCTCAGCCAGTCGACATTCATTGTGCCGAGGTTATAATCGAGCCAGCCCGAAGTCGTCAGATTGGGGACGCGCATTGGCATTTTGCCTGCAAAACCCTCGGCACTTTCCGTTATCTTGACATCGACATAGCTGAAAGTGCCAATTGCATTCAGGCCTCGAAAAACCTCTGCCCTTGCTTCCAGTTCCGCGCCCCGGGAGCGAACCTCGCCCGTTTCCGAAATGCCACGTGGGGTGAAAGGATCAGGATTCAGGACGTTCGTTTTGGTCAACTCGAACAATGCTGCCGTGAACAGGCTTCTGGTACCCGGAGGCTGATACTTGATGCCCACCTCATACTGGGAAGCGCGCGTAGGTTTGAGGGGACTGTTATCACCGAAATCGATGCCGTATTGAGGCAGAAACGATTGCGAGTAGCTGAAATAAGGCGCAATGCCATTGGAAAAAAGGTAGGTCAGCCCAGCCCTGCCGGTGTATGCCGAATCGTTGCTGGCGGTACGCGGCGGGCTAAAAATATTAGCCTCGGTAACGCTTGATACCCTGTCGTGACGGCCGCTCAGCGTCAGGACCCACTGATTGAATTTGATCTGATCCTGCAGGTAAAAGCCGACCTGGTCTATCTTCTGAATACCATCGATGGCCAGGAAATCCGGAGTGGGCATCGGCTGGTTATAGACGGGATTGAAAATATCAAGGGAGGGTGTGGGATCAGTGGCTGCAAAATATTTGAGGGTGGACTCGACGCGGTTCCAGTCGATCCCGATCAAAGCCGTATGCTTGAAAGGACCGGTGTGAGCACGCGCTTCCACATGAGTATCAAGTACCATCTGATCCACCCGCTCCCGGGTACCGAATGCACTGCGAAGCACGGTTCGTCCATCCGGAGCAAATCGGGTACCTGTAACAGAATCAAAACCTGGATCAACCTCCCTGTACCTGCCATCGAGCCGCATGAACCGGAAATTCTGCCGTGCCGTGAAGGTTTCATTGAACTGGTGCTCGAGCTTGTAACTGAAGGAAGCCTGATCGGTCGAATACCGCGTGAAGTTGGGTTCGGCTAGAACTGTTCTGGTCGGCCTGCCATCTGGCGTCGCCTGATAAAAGGCAGACCCTTCGCTGCGGTTGTTCAGGATGCCGCCAAAAAGGGTAATGGATGTCCTGTCTGTGGGACGCCAGGTCAGCGACGGCGAGATGTAAAAGCGCCTGATCTGGGCACGGTCTCCTCCCGTATTGGGAAAGCGCAGCTGGGTATCCGTGTCGAGCGCAGAGGTGACCAGCCGGAACATCAGCGTGCCATCGTCATTGGCCAGGCCGAAGTCCGCCGCGATCCGTTTGCGGTCGAAATTGCCATACTGAAGCTCGACCTCACGAATAGGGGTGGCAGTGGGCAGTTTGGTAACGCGATTTACGATACCGCCTGCGTCCCCCCTGCCGAACGTGACTGAGGTGGGGCCGCGCAATACGTCCACCCGTTCGAGAGAATACGGATCGGTGATGAAGTCGGCAAAATACAGGCCCCTTGCCTGCTGGCTCAAATTATCCCTGAAGTTGGCAGTGCTCAGGGAGTTGAAGCCTCGCATGCTTACATATTCGAAACCCCGTCCATCAAACCCGAACTGGTCCGCCACCACGCCCGGTATGTAACGTAGTGCTTCCGTGAAATTGAGCTGCACGCCACGCATGGTCAACTCATCACGGGTGATGACGGACATCGACTGGGGTACTTCGATAATCGGGGTATTCGTCTTTGTCGCTGCCGTGGTCGCTTTCGTACCGTACTCGACTTTGTCAAGCCCGCTATCCTTGATTACCATCGTCGGCAGGACTGTTTCGTTCTTTTCATTCGTTTCAGCTGCTTGCGCCGCAGCATTCACTTCTGCAGAGCCGATATCCGGCTTGGATGAATCGTCATGAGGTTCCTGGAGCATACCGCGGGCCGGGGAAGAAGGTTTCTGCACAGCGGGAGCGGGTTCGGAAACGGCCTGCTGGGCGTGACCGGAACTGGAAACAAATAAGGCGAAGAATGCATATTTCAGGATATTGGCAAGTCGAGTTTTTTCTTGACTGAGCCTTGTAGTAGTTTTTTTATAGGCTTTCATTTGATGTGATTTAAGTTACAAAGGTTACACAGGAT
>CAZYYR010000058.1:0-6525 GCA_964651465.1 uncultured Nitrosospira sp. | reverse complement strand
CGGTGCTCAGCGGCTGGCGACTGCGCGCATCGGATTTTCTGCCTGCTTGGCCTGTTGATTCACTGCACCCAGCAGCGCCTGGCCTATCTCATAGGTCCGAACCGCTGTAACGGAGAGCAGGGTATCGCTCAGTCCGTGGCTCGATTCGCAGGCGCCTTGCAGGAAGATGGCAGGGCGAAAGTCGGAAGTGCTTTGCAGCCGGTAATGGCGATCGACGTTGAATTCGCCCAAATAGGGCGAGAGGGGACCTAGCAGCGACTTGTGGTAGTCCCGGCGATAGCCCGTTGCCAGCACGACTGCATCGTAGGTGGCAATATATTCGCATCCGACATTCAGGTCCCGCAGGACCAGCTGGATACCTTCCGGCAGGGCATGGACCTCGGACACCTCATGGCGCCTGAGGAAGTGGTGGCGCGTACCGCCAGTAACTTTCTGCTGGTAGAAGACGTTGAAGATCTGCTCGATCAGGACGAGATCGGGCGCAGCATAATTTGTATGCCAGAACTCTTCCAGCAACGAGGTCCGATCCGGTTCGGCGCGGCTGAAAACGAAATCGGTGAAATCGGCATTGAAGATTTCGTTGACGAACGGGCTGTCATCCGAGGGCTTGATGGCGCGGGCGCGCATGATCAGGTCCACCTGGGCGACACCCGGACGGTTGTGCAGATCCATGAAAATCTCTGCTGCGCTCTGCCCCGCGCCAACGACGGCTATTCTTCCGGCATTCTCGTGCCGTGCAATTTCCCGCAGGTAGCTGTTTGAATGAAATACGCGGGGGTCGTCCTTCAAAGGTCGGAAGCACTCCGGAATACGAGGGATGCCGCCAACGCCGACGATGAGATTACGGGCGAGGCGCTCATGCACGATACCGTTGGTATCTCGGGAGCGTACGCGCAGCAGCATGACCTGATCGCCCCGTTTCTCGGGCAGCACCTCCAGAACTTCTTCACCATATGCACAGCGATCGTCGAAGTGCGAAGCGGCCCAGGCCAGATAATCGTTGAATTCGTGCCGGCTGGGGAAGAATGTTTTCAGGTTGATGAAATCCTGCAGCCTCTGTTTCTGGTGGAGGTAATTGATAAAGGTGAAATGACTGGATGGATTGCGCATGGTCGCCAGATCCTTGAGGAAGGATATCTGCATGTGCGTGTTGTCCAGCATCATGTTGGCGTGCCACGCGAAGCCAGGTTGTTTCTCGATGAAAAAAGCGTCAACGTGACATCCTTCCGGTTTTTTCTCCTCCAGCGTGATGGCGAGAGCAATATTGGAGGGACCAAAGCCGATACCGATCAGGTCATGAATTTGCATGGCGATATCCTTAGGGCTGAAATGAGGAAAGCAGCGCAGGCATAACATCGTGCGGGACCCAGAGGCGTTCCGCAAAAAAACGTTCGCGCAATAACATGGCGAACACCGCCCGCTTATGGGGAAAGTCGAATTCCTTGAGGTTCGCGTAACCGCAACGGGTCAGGTTGCGAATCATCTTATGGTTATCGGCACGCGGCTCGATGACGATACGCTGGGTCCTGCAATCGTCCAGAAACAGGTAGTGGGAGATCGATGGGAGCCAGGCCGTTACGAAAGGTTTGCCACGAAAATGCGGTTCGCCGATCAGCACATGCCAGCCCCGGTCGAAGTCGTCGACATCATAGAAGGGGGCGATGCGGTCTTCCTTCGCCCAGTAGATCTCGAAATAGCCGAAAGCTTCATCGTCCAGGCTGGCAATGAGGCCTATCGTGTGCGGGTCCGCGGCAATGCTTTCAAGGTAAGCGCGATGTCTGGCAAGGTCGCCTTCTTCCCGCCAGGATGCCGCCACCACCGGCTCATTCATCCAGCGGTTGAAACGCTCCAGATCATTCTCGGGATCAACCGTCCGGAAGGATAAAGTGCGATCGAGCCAGGGGATATGGCGGCGATAAACGGCTCCTGACGGTTTGGGAGGCCGCAATGGATGCCGCCGGCCATGGCTGAACGTGTAGACCCGGGGAAATGCGCCAGGTTTGGGCGGAACGAGCCACATCCTCGGCTGTTGCCAGAAAAATTCGATGTCGACAGACAGGTGCCCCGTTTCATCCCGAAGAATGACGCCTTCGCGGAGAAGATCGTCGGCAAGGTCTACGGGGGTCAGAAGATCGAGCTTGCGCAGGGAAGGGTAGTTGATGAAGGTGGTTTCGATGGCCGCCAGCAGCGCGGCGATCACCGGCTTTTCATCTGTGGACCCTGCCCATTCCAGCCTTGGATGAGCTTGTTGCGGGCGCAGCAGCCATTTCGATTCGCTGTTTCCACCGGGACCTTGCAGCAGCAGCGTCTCTCCATCGAGTATTGCCGCATATTGCGCCTGATCGGGTCGGGAGATGGACATGGCACGGGCGGAGAGATGCTCGCCTTGCTCGTGTATGTGTCCCATCTCCAGATCCCCCGGTTGCCCTTGGTTGAGGTGTATGCCTTGTTCCGTATAGACGAACGAGGGGTGTCGTTTTTCAGAGACCCGGGCTCATTTGCGGCTCATATCGGAAGGCGGAAGAGCAAGGTCACTTTATTCTTCGGTTCTTCAGTTCCTTCTACTTTTGTTCGGGAATCCGGTTAAGTGTAGTCTGTGCTGCGTATTTCAGACCATATCGGAGGAAGTACGGTGTGCAATATCCGTGCAGGCAGCTTCAGTGCTTCCTTGGGATTGCACCTGGGCGGGGCTATCCGGCAGGGGGCTCCGGCTGGTCGCCGGATTGCGGCGTTTCATCCATTATCGTCTCCTGCTCCAGAAACTCCATGATCGCCCAGGTCAGTTGCGCACAGCCTTCGCCTGACATCGCGGATAGGGTGAAGCTCCTGTCTTTCCAGCCAAGACTGTGGATGAACGCTTCGACAATATTCTCACGTTCTTTTTCGGGCAGAAGGTCGGCCTTGTTGAGTACCAGCCAGCGTGGTTTGCGATGGAGCGCCTCATCGTATTTTCCAAGTTCTTCGATGATGGCTTCTGCTTCCCGCACCGGATCGATATTGTCATCCAGCGGCGCGATATCCACGACGTGCAGCAGCAGGCGGGTTCGGGTCAGGTGTTTGAGAAAACGGTGTCCCAGCCCCGCGCCTTCTGCAGCCCCTTCTATCAGGCCGGGGATATCGGCCATGACGAAGCTGCGGCTGTGATCCACCCGTACCACGCCAAGGTTGGGATGCATGGTGGTGAAAGGGTAGTCCGCCACTTTCGGGCGTGCTGCGGAAACTGCGCGTATCAGGGTGGATTTGCCGGCATTGGGCATGCCCAGCAGCCCGACGTCGGCCAGCACCTTGAGTTCCAGCTTGAGATCGAATTCCTCTCCCGGCTCACCCAGGGTGAATTGGCGTGGCGTGCGGTTGGTGCTCGACTTGAAATGAAGATTGCCGAGTCCCCCAGCTCCGCCTTTTGCCAGCAGGACTCTTTGTTCATGGCGTTTCAGGTCGGCGAGCAATTCTCCGGTACCGGTGTAGCTGATGACGGTGCCGACGGGCATGCGCAGTACGATATCCTCCGCGCCCTTGCCATAGCGATCGGAGCCCTGTCCGTTATCGCCTTTCCTCGCGCGATGGATCCGGGCAAAGCGGTAATCGACGAGCGTGTTGATATTGCGGTCTGCAATGGCAAAAATGCTGCCTCCGCGTCCTCCATCACCTCCCGAAGGACCTCCTTTCGGAATGTACTTTTCGCGCCGGAAGGCGGCTACGCCATCGCCGCCGTTGCCGGCGATGACATGGATAAGGGCCTCGTCTATATATTTCATGAAACTTCCAGTCTATCCGCCGACCCAAACAAAAAAGCCCTATCGGAGTGACAGGGCTTTTTGCGGGATACGATACCGATGAAATCTACACCGGTACGATATCTACCGTTTTCCGTTGCAGGGGACCTTTCACACAAAAGCTCACCTTGCCTGTCAGTTTGGCAAACAGCGTGTGATCTTTGCCCATGCCCACATTCTCCCCGGCATGGACTCTCGTGCCGCGTTGGCGGATGATGATGCTGCCGGCCGGAACCAGCTCCCCGCCGAAACATTTCACCCCCAGGCGTTTTGCATTTGAATCGCGACCATTTCTGGAGCTGCCGCCTGCCTTTTTGTGTGCCATGGTAACTCTCCCTTATATCTTTACGCCGAAATGCCGGTTATTTGTATTTCGGTGTAATTCTGCCGGTGCCCCTGCTGCTTCCGGTAATGCTTGCGCCGCCGCATCTTAAAGATGCGCACCTTGTCGTGCCTGCCCTGTTCCAGCACCGTTGCCTTGACCGATGCGCCATCCAGAAGGGGGGCGCCGAGCGAGACATTGTCGCCGTCCGCAATCATGAGCACCTGGTCGATCAGGAGCTCACTCCCGACTTCGGCCGGCACCCGTTCTATTTTAAGCCTGAGCCCGTTTTCGACGCGGTACTGCTTTCCCCCGGTTTTGATGACTGCATACATGGTGAATTCCGTGTTTGTCTATGCTTGCTCGATGATGCGCTCTTGGGTTTTCTTGGTTCTTTTGAAAAAAGAGCCTGAAAAAGGTAATCGCGAATTATACATGCGCATCTGCCTACGGTCAAAGATCTCCTGTTCATGCAATACTTGACACGTTGCCGGAGACATTTCTACCATGGCGTATTTTTTGCAGGAACCTCTGTGTCGATCGAGCGTATCAGAAGTCTCATTGCCCCGGACATGGGCACGGTGGACAGCGTCATACGGGAGAAGCTTTATTCCGACGTCCTGCTTATCCGCCAGGTAAGCGAATATATCATCAATAGCGGCGGAAAACGGCTGCGGCCCGCCCTGGTGATTCTATCAGGCGGGGCTTTCGGCTATGGCGGAAAGCACCATTACGATCTTGCTGCAATCGTGGAGTTCATCCACACAGCTACCCTGTTGCATGACGATGTAGTGGATGCCTCCGAGTTGCGCCGCAGCAAAGCGACTGCGAATGCCCTGTTCGGCAACGCAGCCAGCGTGCTGGTGGGGGATTTTCTTTATTCCCGTGCTTTCCAGATGATGGTGGATGTGGACAACATGCGGATCATGCGCGTACTGGCCGATGCGACGAACACGATCGCCGAAGGTGAAGTACTCCAGTTGCTCAATGTTCGCGACCCCGATGTCGACGAAGAGAACTACCTGCGCGTGATCCGTTATAAAACCGCCAAACTTTTCGAGGCGGCAACGCGGCTGGGCGCCATCCTGGGCGACGCGACTCCGGCGGAAGAGGAGGCGATGGCGGTGTACGGAATGAATCTCGGTACCGCGTTCCAGCTGACTGACGACATCCTGGATTATTCGGGGGATTATCACGAAACCGGCAAGAATCTGGGGGACGACCTGGCTGAAGGCAAGCCCACGCTGCCCTTGATATATGCAATGAAAACAGGCACCGACGCTCAGGCCGCGATCATCCGCGATGCGATCGAGCGCGGCGGGGAAGGCGGATTTCAGCCAGTGCTGGAAGTGATACAGAGGACCGGCGCACTGGATTACGCCAGGATGCGGGCCCAGGCTGAATCCGAAGCGGCATCCGCTGCCATTTCCCTGTTGCCTGATTCCGAGTACAAGGAATCCCTGCTGCAGCTGGCTATCTTTGCGATAGACAGAAATTATTGAGGGAAGATTTTTCGAGTGCGCCTGATCGATTTGCATCGATGACCATCGAAGAGAGGCGTTCCGCCGCAATTTTGCATTTGCCGGAAAATTCCTTCCTGCGTACAATTGCAGCCCACGTGCCTGGACATCGATCGCTCAGGCCTTGATATATCAGATCAGATGTATCAGATGAAATTTTCGGGGTGTAGCTCAGCCTGGTAGAGTACTGCGTTCGGGACGCAGGAGTCGGAGGTTCGAATCCTCTCACCCCGACCATTCATTTTATTCAGATCATTCCACAAAGCCGCTTTGGAACTTTCACCCGATTTCCACCTTTCCGCGAAAACGACATACGGGTAATCAGCAACGCTCCGTCACCCTGTGGCGGCCTGCGGCACTGGAGACGACGCCTTGGGTAGAATCCTTTTCTTTGCGCTTGTCGCGGTTTTTGTATACTGGGTGATAAGAAGCTATCGCCGGTCGCTGCAGAGGCGGCAGGACGAATTGCACGGAGCGGCGTCACCGGAGAAGGGCGAGGACATGGTCCGTTGCGCCCACTGCGGGGTGCACCTGCCGCGAAGCGAGAGCATTGCTGCAAAAGGCATTTTTTTTTGCAACGACGAGCATCGGCGCCTGCATCTCGAATCGTAGTGTATGCGTCAATATCCTGGATAGGAAAGATCGGGCGCGCAATGAAGGAAGCAGCTCAGTAATGAATGCGGATAAAGGCTGATAGCGATGAACGATCTGAGCGATATCCGCTTTATCCCTTCACCCAATTTCGACGATCGTCCGGCGGAGTGCGCTATCAGCCTGCTGGTGATCCACAACATCAGCCTGCCGCCGGATGAGTTTGGCGGCGATGGGGTGATCGAGTTTTTTACCAATACGCTCGACCATGATGCGCACGCCTATTACCAATTAATACGCGGACTCAGGGTCTCCGCGC
>CAZYYR010000057.1:0-11846 GCA_964651465.1 uncultured Nitrosospira sp. | reverse complement strand
TCGATGGCGAAATCGCGGTACTGGATGAGAAAGGCATACCCGAGTTCCAGGCTTTGCAGAATGCGTTCGACAGCTCGCGCACCGGGAGCATCGTTTATTATCTTTTCGACCTCCCGTTCTACGGCGGATATGACCTTCGCGCGATCCCCCTGATCGAGCGCAGGAACCAGCTGCAGACCGTTCTTAAAAAGCCTTTGCCGGACCAGATACGCTTGAGCGACGTTTTCGATGCCGCCCCCGGCGATATACTCGCCTCTGCATGTAACCTGGGTCTCGAGGGCGTCATCGGGAAACGTAAAAGCTCATCTTACGTCTCCCGGCGATCGTCCGACTGGATCAAGCTCAAGTGTACCCTGCGCCAGGAGTTCGTAATCGGCGGCTATACCGACCCCAAGGGTTCTCGTAGCGGGATAGGTTCGCTGCTGCTCGGGGTTTACGATGACGAGAGAAAACTCCGATATGCGGGCAACGTCGGTACCGGCTTCAGCGAGAGGACATTGCGGGATCTCAAGACAAAGCTGGACAGGATTCCCGCTGAAGAGAGTCCGTTCGTCAAGGCGAGCGGCATCGACAGGAAAGCGCACTGGGTGCAGCCGAAACTTGTGGCTGAAGTTTCCTTCGGGAACTGGACACAGGACGGTCACGTCCGTCATTCCGTTTTTCACGGGTTGAGAACGGATAAGAAAGCCGATGCCATCATTCGCGAAAAGCCGCTTCATCCAGTCGCGGCAAAACCGCCTGACAAACCCGGCGTCGGCGGCAGGATACCCAGGTCGCTGAAGATTACCAGTCCTGACCGCGTAATAGACCCTTCCAGCGGTTATACCAAGATCGATCTCATACGCTACTATGCACTGGTGGCGCCCTTGATGCTGCCGCACCTCAAGGGGAGGCCGGTTTCACTGGTGCGGGCACCCGAGGGGATATCGGGTCAGCTGTTTTTCCAGAAACACTGGGAGAAGGAAAACATGTCCGGAGTGGAGCAGCTCGATCCTTCCCTGGATCGGGACCATGAACCGCTGCTTGAAATCGTCAGTGCGGAAGGGCTCCTTTCCGCCGCACAAATGAACGTGATCGAATTTCATACCTGGAACGCGACGAAAAATGTGATCGGCAAGCCGGACAGGATGACATTCGACCTCGATCCGGGTGAAGGGGTGCAGTGGCCGTCCATCAAGGAGGGAGCGCAGCTCGTCAGCGCATTTCTCTCGGAGCTTGGATTGAAATCCTTCCTTAAGACTAGTGGCGGCAAGGGCCTGCATATCATCGTACCCATCAGGCGAGTGCGGGACTGGGACACAGTAAAAGGCTTTTCCCAGGCCATCGTCCAGCATCTGGCCATCACCATTCCCCAGCGTTTTTCGGCAAAGAGCGGTCCGCGCAACCGCGTCGGCAAGATTTTCATCGACTATCTGCGCAACGGATTCGGCGCCACGACCGTTTCCGCCTGGTCGGTGCGCGCCCGTCCCGGCCTGGGCGTATCGGTTCCAATCGGATGGGACGAGCTGGAATCGCTCACGGCCAGCGACCGCTGGTCCGCCCGCAATATCCACGAGCGCCTGGACCGGGGCAACGAGCCGTGGGCGGATTATGCAAACGTCAAGCAATCCATCGTGCCGGCGATGAAAACGCTGGGATTCAGGCCGGGGACTTAGGCGAAAACTTGCAACCGAAGGACGATATCCGGGAATATTCCGGACATTTGTGCTCGCGCAAGCGGTCGGCAGTTCTTGCACAGGCTTGTTCAAAACCGGTCTGCGGGTTGCTCCCGACTCAGTAAGACGCTCGTCCAGACACGTGTATTATTATTCCTATTTTGAAATCGTTACCGGCAGCTACAATAGAGGGCGATATTCCGGCCCGGATTTGCGTCGCTAGCGGAAAAGCATCGATCATGTCATGACGATTTCATGGGTAATCTTGCCAGGGGTAATAGCCTGCCTCTTCCATCGAATATCGTTATGAATGCAACCTGGAGCACGAAAGCAAATCCAGGAAATAACAATATTATCGAAGGCTGCCTGTGATGAAGAAATACTTCAACGCCAGGAGTAGCATTTTTTTCCTTCTCCCTCTTCTATTTGCTCTGCTTGGCATAGCATGGGCTGCGCCTGCGCTGGCTCGGATAGAATTTGCCGACAATGTTCAGGACCACATGGTCGTTCAACGGGGTGCCCGCTGGGAGGTCGGGGGAACTTCAGGAGGCAATGCCAGCTTCGGCGTTACTTTTGCCGGGCAGACGGTCAGGGTTCAACCGAAAGATGGCGTGTGGAAAGTACAGTTCGACATTCCTTCTGATCTTTCCGGATTGGCTGAACTAATCATTGATCAAGGGCGGTTGATCAAAAAAATACAGGTGGGGGACATCTGGCTTTGTAGCGGACAGTCGAATATGGAGATGGGTGTTAATAAGGCATCCGATAAAGACCAGATCACTCGGTCCGTGCAGGGCAAAACAATCAGGATTTACCAGGTTCGGAAGCCTATGAATATTCCACAGCCTAACGCGGAATACTGGATGGAGGGCTCGTCGGGCGGCGCAGGCACTTTCTCCGCATTGTGCCTGGCTTTCGGGGCTGCGCTGCATGATCGAACCCGTGTTCCCATCGGCCTGATCGACGCAACGGTTGGAGGAACCTGGATCGAGTCCTGGATCAGCCCAGAGGCTTTCAAGCTGGCTTCTTCGGCCCCGGAAGCTGCTTCCCGGTTCGATAGAGCTACGAAGGATCGGGAAAGAAGAGGATTGAGAAAGGGCACATATGGGCTCGATAAACCTTCGCAGCTGTTCGAACTCATGATCGCTCCTTTAGAACAAAAGAGTATTCAGGCTATAAAAGGGGTACTGTGGTATCAAGGCGAGGGCAGCTGGACGATGAGCAAGAGCTACGCGGAGTTGCTTTCCCTGCTAATAAAAGACTGGCGCCAACTTTGGGCTGATCCCGCATTGCCATTTGTTGTCATACAACTTCCTAAACTGGGAACTTCTCCTGTTGGACTTGATATGAAAAATGGCTGGGCTGCCCTGCGGGATGCCCAGCGTGTTGCCGTCTCTTCATCACCGCCAGCCGCGCTGGTTGTGTCCATGGATCTCGGTGATGGTACTTTTCATCCTCCAGCTAAACTGCCGTTTGCCAAGAGAGCGGCAGATGTTGCTCTTGAGCTGGTGTATGACAAGGGGCAGGAGCATCTTGCGCCTGTGCCTACAAATGTAGCCATACGCAATAATGCGGTATGGGTAGAGTTCGATAAAGGGAAAGCATGTGTGGAGGGAACGCCTTTTCTCGCAAAATCGGTTTTCATCGCGGGAGAAGATCGTAAGTGGCATAACGCCGAGGTGGATGTGGCACGCTCATCCATATTGGCCTACAGCCCGGAGGTTCCCCATCCCGTGGCAATCCGGTACGCGTGGTCCGACTACCCCGTAGTTGGTTTGCAGACCTGCAAGGGCGCCATACCTGTAACGACCTTTCGTACCGACAATTGGAATTAGTCGCTGTCAGGCCATCGACATGCGAAATTGCTGAATGGCTGCGCATTCGCTTTCTCCTGCTTATGCTATGCAAATAAATGACATATGGATGCATGGCATTCCTTTTTTAATTATTTTCCGCTGCTTTCTTTCTCCGACATCGGCGCGCTGTTTCTTTTGATTCATTGCCGGATCAATCTCCTGAGTATATCCACCAGCACGGCCGGAAGACGCTCAGGGTGCTGCAATACGGCATAGCGGCCTGGGCCGAACAGGCGTGCAAGATACTGGGGCGCCTGCCGGTCGACGGTGATGCAGAATGGATGAATCGACTGGAGCACGGCTTCCGCCACTGCCTGGCGTGTGTCTTCCACGCCATAACGACCCTCGTAATGGTCGATGTCGTTCGGCTTGCCGTCCGACAGTAGAATGAACAGGCGGTGCTGGGCAGGACAGGCGGCAAGCAGGGCCGTGGTGTGACGAATGGCTGCCCCCGCGCGGGTATGATGCTGGGGTTCCAGCGCGGCGATGCGGCGTTGCACCAGATCGGCATCCTGCTCGTGAAAATCCTTGATCGGCCAGATAGTTACGTTGTGCGCGCTTTCGCCGGAGAATCCCTGGATACAGAACGGGTCTCCGAGCACCTTCAGCGCGCGATAAACCAGCAGCAGGGCCTCTTTTTCGACATCGATGATGCGCTGGTCGCGGGAAACCCAGCCGTCGGTGGAACCGCTGATGTCGATGAGCAGCGCAATGGCGATATCCCGCCGCGCCGCTGTTACCGATTGGTACAGGCGGTCTTCCAGCGGCAGACCGGCACACCGCCCCGCCCATGCGTTCACGTATGCAGCGATATCGATATCGTCACCGTCGAGCTGGCGATCGTGCCGGATTCGTCGTGGCCGCAACCCCTCGAAACGGCGCTGAACCTCGCGCAACAGGACACCGTGCCGCGCCAGTGTGGCCTCCGCCCATTCGGAAGCGCCCAGGGGGGGTGTCTGGAGCCGCACGATTGCGGCATCCGGAAGGTAGCGGGCGGTACGATAATCCCATTCGGGATAGGCGATGCCCGACATCCCCTCCCTGCGCGCTGGCGCTGGCGATGCCCGCTTTTCGAGCGGGTCCTCGCCCAGCAGTACCTCCCGCACGGGCTGCGACGAAGAGACCAGCCGGGCCTCGGGCAGTTCAGCCAGGGAGTCGGCTAGATCGCCGGCGTCCGCGTGGTCATCGCGATCGGCGGGCCGCTGCATGCCGGCCGGGTCTTCGACATGCTGCTGCGGATCGTCCATTTGCAGCATCCACATGCCTGGCTCCGTGTCGTCTTCATCCTTTTCTTTCTCGCGTACATCCGGACGCCGCATGAGCTGCGCCGTGCGCGGGGGACTGCGCGGCGTATCCTGCGGAATGGGAACAGGCTCTTCGTCTGGTTCCTGCCGACGTGCGGACGCCAGCGGGATCGTCTTGCCCAGCCATAGATCACGGGCGATCCCGCGATATCTGTCCGATGCAAGCTTCGCGGGGAAATCGCCTGAAATCTGCCCTGCTGTGGCTGTTGCCCACAGGAGGGAATCGCCGGGTGTCTGTGCCAGAATAAACGGGGGGGGGAAGGCCGCGGGATGAGAATCGAGCATGCCGCGGTAAAGGTTTTCCACGGCGCGTTCCTGGGCGTTCAGGGTGGCGGTTTTCTGCCGTTGGGACGATACGCTGCTGCGCAGGGCGACGAGGTCCTGCATGAGTCCGGGAAACTCCCGTGCGAGCGCATGGTCGGTCGCCGCCGCTTCGCTGATCAGGAACAGATCGCGGGTAAGGGCTTCAGGCGGCAATTGCGGATGGGGATGATACATCCTGCGGTGGCCGCGTCTGGCCTGCTGCAGTGCGAGTAGACGGAATGCGCTGAAGGGGGTGGGTGTGTCCAGCATCAGCTCCAGCGGCAGAAAAACCTTTTCGCCATCGTGCGCGGGCAAGGCGACGAACTCGAGCAGGTGGCCAGGGGTGCGGTCGAACAAGCGGAACAGCCCCGAACTGGGCGCGGGCGGCTGCGCTACGCGCACCGGCACGTCATGACCAAGGGCGGCCGCCAGCAGCAGTTCCAGGCGCGGCCTGCAGGCAACGAGCGTAATGGCTGCTTCTTCCGCGGGGCGGGTGCCGTGCCATAAACGTGATACAAAGGCGGTGGCGTGGCGAGCCGCATCGATGATGAGTTCCTCAGGCTCGGCCATGATATCCCTCATACCCCTGCATCCGTCTGGAAGGAAAAATCGGGCACGCCCCCCGGATAAGATGCACCAAATGGTCTGCTGACCTGCGTTCAGTCCACCAGTACGGCATCGGCCAGGTCCCGCATTGCGGTTATCAGGACGGGATCATCGGACAGTGGCGCTATCAGGCCGGCATTGCAGGCGAGCCGCGGGGCGATGCCGTTGGCGATGAGACGGGCGGTCGCTACCAGCAGGCGGGTGCTCGGCACCTCGGCCAGTCCCCGTTCGGACAGGTTGCGGATGCGGCATGCCAGCGCCACGAGGTCATGCACGATGCCGCGCTCAGCGCCGCTTTCATGCATGACGATTTCGGCTTCGCGTTCCGCTGGCGGAAAATCGAAGTCGAGCGCGACGAAGCGTTGCCGCGTACTCGGCTTGAGATCCTTGGTTACGTGCTGATAGCCCGGATTATAGGAGATGACCAGCTGAAAGCCGGGCGGCGCTTCGATGAGTTCCCCGGTTTTGTCCAAGGGCAGGATGCGGCGGTAGTCTGTCAGAGGATGAATGACGACGATTGCATCCTGGCGTGCTTCCACCACTTCGTCCAGATAGCAGATCGCGCCCATGCGCACGGCGCGAGTGAGGGGACCATCCTGCCATACCGTACCGTTGTCGCGTATCAGGAAACGCCCCACCAGGTCAGCCGCGGTCAGGTCGTCATGGCAGGATACGATGACCAGGGGCCGCTGGAGCCGCCATGCCATGTGCTCAATGAAACGGGTCTTGCCGCAGCCGGTCGGCCCTTTCAGCATCACGGCAAGGCTGCGCTGATGGCACTGCGTGAAGACACCGATTTCCTCACCCAGCGGGAGATAGTAGGGCGCCTCCTTGCCGGGATGCCGCACACCCCCCTGGCTGTTCTCCGCCCCATTGCCTTCGGCGGACAGCTTCTCCATCTATTCGTTGCCCTGCACGGCAGGAGTTGACGCCGACAGGGGCGAACCGCTCGAATAAACCGAATCCGGATCCACTGGTTTTGGCGGGGTTCGGAAGAAATTCCAGATGAACAGGGCCGCGCCAATGGCGAATATGGAAGCCGCGGCAATCAGCATCAGGAAGTGCACCTGCAGCTTGAGCTGCGTGTCGAGATAGCCCAGACCCAGGATCCGTTCCAGGTAGACCTGGCCGATCCCCGCCGTGCCGAACGAAAGGGTCATGCCGAACATGCCCATGACCTGCATCCAGAAGGCCCAGTAGCCGACGCCGCTGCCTTCCACCTTGCGGTTGCTGGTGAGATGGGGCAGGGCATAGGTGATGACCGCCATGACGATCATCGCGTAGGCGCCGTAGAACGCGCCATGGCCGTGCATGGCGGTGATCAGGGTGCCGTGCGTCCATTTGTTGACGCTGGGCCAGGTATGGGCGAACCCGAGCAGGCCGGCGCCGAATACCGTGAATACGGCGCTGCCGATGGTCCAGTGGACGGCCAGGGAGTTCGGGTGGGAGAAGCCCGCGCGGCGCATGGCGAAGTAGGCGTACATGGCCATGCCCAGCAGGGCGAGCGGCTCCAGCGCACTGAAGAAGCCGCCGATAGGCAGCCAGTAGGGCGGGACGCCGACCCAGTAATAGTGGTGGGCGGTGCCCAGGATGCCCGCCAGGAAAACCAGGCCTACGATGACGTACAGCCATTTTTCCATGACTTCGCGGTCCGCGCCCGACAGGCGGATCAGCAGAAACGCCAGCAGGCCGCCCTGTATCATTTCCCATACGCCTTCGACCCACAGGTGTATCGTCCACCATCGATAGAAGATGCTGACGGTGTAGTTGTCATATTCCAGCAGTGCGGGCAGGTAAAGCACGGCAGCCAGCGCAAGGCCGGCGACCAGGACGCCTTCCGTGACAGTCCAGCGCCCCGCGCGCTTGATGGTCATGAGGATGTTGTAGAGGAAAACCAGCATGACCACGACAATGACGATTTTCAGCGGAAAGGGCTGTTCCAGCATCTTGTTGCCCGCGGTCCAGCCGAACAGGTAGCCGATGATGGCGGTCACGCCCATCAAGGTCCACGCCACGAGTTGCGCATAAGCAAGTTTGACGCTGTATATTTCGCTGCGGGATTCCTCCGGCACCACGTAGTAGGTTGCGCCCATGAAGCCGGTCAGCACCCATACGATCAGCAGGTTGGTATGGATGGCTTTGGTCTTGTCGAAAGGCAGAATATCCAGGAGCGGGTCCGGCCCGAGGTATTTGGTGGCACTGAGCAGGCCAAACACCAGTTGCAGTCCGAACAGGCACATGGCGACGGCAAAATACCAGTAGGCGATAGACTGTGAGCGGTAGCGCATGGCGTCTCCTATTTCAGGGTTTCGAGGTAGGCAACGAGGCTGTCGATCTGCGCCGGTTCGAGATCGGTTACGAAATTGTCGGGCATGAATGACTGGTTGTTGGCAGAGTACATTGCGCCGGGAACCAGGTACGCGCTCGGATGAGTGATGGATTCGCGAATATACTCGGCAGGCGTCGTCGCACTGCCCTTGTATTCGGATGAGGCGATGATCGCAGCGGCACGTGCTCTCATTCCCGCCAGCGTGGGCCCCGCAAGATTCACGCCGGGCGCGACCGAATGACAGGCATTGCATGCGGGTGGCGAGGAGCGAAACAGTG
This sequence comes from uncultured Nitrosospira sp., assembly GCA_964651465.1. GTDB lineage: Bacteria > Pseudomonadota > Gammaproteobacteria > Burkholderiales > Nitrosomonadaceae > Nitrosospira. The sequence continues at coordinate 3,515 of CAZYYR010000057.1, read as the reverse complement.
CTTCACCCTGGGCGACGGGGTCCGAGGATACCGAAGCATGCGTCTGGGGCTGGCCGATGTCGGTGCCGGGGATCGTCGTGCCCGAGACGATGATGGGACGGGGCGGCCACCCCTGGTTATCGATATGGCCGACCCAGTCGAGGAATGCGATCACCTCGCTGATTTCGTTCTCGCTCAGATTGGGATTCGGCATCAGCCGCCGGTGCTTTTCTTCCGAATAGAATTGGGACGGATCCTTGAGGAAAGCGGTGAGATAGGGTACGCCGCGCTGCTGGGTGATCTTGGTCAGATCGGGCGCGTAGTAGCCGCCTTCGCCCAGCAGGGTGTGGCAGTTGATGCAGTTGTTTTTGTGCCAGACATCCTTTCCGCTGATGACCTCCGGTGTCAGCTGGTCCTCATTGGTGAGGGCTGCAAACCGGGTATGGCTGTCGAAGGTGAGGCCGATGAATACCGCGGCGGAGATGAAAGTACAGATAATGAAAAAAAGCCGTCCCTGTCGTTTTGTCATCCTGATACCCCTTGAAAAAGTTGAACTGCCGGCATCGTGACCGCGCTATACGTTGATACCGCCCCAGTTCTGGAGTGAAATGATGGCGGCATATATGATCGCGGCGGCTATCAGGACGAGAACCACGAGACTCAGTATTTTGAGGGAAACAAAATATCGGGAAGGAGGATTGGGCATGGCAGGCTCCGTGGAAGAATTGCGCGGAAGAGGTCATTACTGGAAATAATGCCCCGAGGAGTGCACAATGAACGACAGGTTTTTCAGTTTGACGACAGTCCGGTTTCTGGCTGTTCTGGCCGCATAGACAGGAGAAGCATATGAAGATTCGTGCATGGGCCGCTTCCGGCCCGGGGAAGAAGCTTGAAGCCTTTGCCTATGATGCAGGCTCGCTCGATGCGGAAGAAGTGGAAATCGCGGTGGAATATTGCGGCCTTTGTCATTCCGATCTCTCCATTCTCAATGATGACTGGGGAGTGACCCGATTCCCGGTCGTACCGGGCCACGAAGCGATTGGCCGGGTAGTCGCTCGGGGCGATCACGTGAAGGGACTGCAAATCGGGCAGCGGGTCGGCGTCGGCTGGAACGCGGTGAGCTGCATGCACTGCCGCCAGTGCATGACCGGCGACAACAATCTGTGCGCTGAAGCTACACCCACCATTATAGGACATCACGGAGGATTTGCGGAAAGAGTGCGCTCGCACTGGGCATGGGCTATTCCCCTGCCGGATGCGCTCGATGCGGCTTCCGCCGGACCCCTGCTGTGCGGCGGCATCACCGTGTTTGCGCCGCTGGCGGATTTTGTGAAACCGACCGACCACGTGGGAATCGTCGGAATCGGGGGGCTCGGCCATATGGCGGTGCGTTTTGCCCATGCCTGGGGCTGCGAAGTCACCGCCTTTTCCGCGACGCCCTCGAAGGCGGAAGAGGCGCGCAAACTGGGTGCGCACCGGGTGGTGTCCAGCCGGGATCGCGCGGATATCCTCAAGGCGGCCAATACGCTCGATTTCCTGCTCGTGACCGTCAACGTGCCCCTCGATTGGCCATCCCTTCTCAAAACTTTGAAACCGCACGGACGCATGCATGTCGTGGGCGCGGTGCTGGAACCGCTGCCGATTCCGGCTTTCGAGCTGATCAGCTGGCAGAAAAGCGTTTCCGGTTCGCCAACGGGAGGGCCGGCGGCGATAGTGTCCATGCTGGAGTTTGCCGCACGCCATCATATCGCACCCCAGGTGGAGCATTTTCCCATGAGCAGGGTGAACGATGCCATCGAGCATCTGGCCGCGGGAAAGGCGCGTTATCGGATTGTGCTGGATGCCGATTTCCAATAGGGCAGCGCTTTCCCGGGCCGAGAAAGGGAATTCCAGAGCAAGCCACGGAGTGCGGCGAGCCAAAGATATCGATATATTGACAATGGTTATCAATCCTTGATGGGACATAATCATGAGTTCGCATATATCGATGAAAAAGGCGCGGCTTATCGAGACTACGGTCAATGACCTGCGATGGCCCTCTGTCAAAGCGCGCGCTCCTGAAGCAGACGGCACGTTCTACTATGGCGTGAAGACCACTGGCGTCTACTGCCGTCCTTCCTGCGGCGCTCGCCCGGCGTTGCCCGAGAACGTCCTTTTTTTCGAAACGCGCGAAGATGCCGAGAAGGCTGGTTTCAGGCCCTGCATACGTTGCCGGCCGGACGGACCATCACTGACTGATCGATACGCAGCGAGAGTGGAGCAGGCCTGCCGCATCATTGAAAGCACCATCGAAACTTCGGAAGCCGTTCCCGGCCTGGATGTCCTCGCGAGGCGGGTCGGCATGAGTGCCTCTCACTTTCATCGTGTGTTCAGGCAGGTGACCGGGCTGACGCCGAGGCAGTATTCGGCGGCGCAACGCGAAAAAAAGGTGCGCGATGAACTGGGACGCAAAAGCACGGTGACGGAGGCCATTTTTGACGCCGGCTACGGCTCCAGCAGCCATTTCTACGAAATATCGGGCGGGGTTCTGGGGATGACTCCAACCCGCTATCGCATGGGCGGCATCGGAGCGAAAATTCGCTTTGCCGTCGGCGAATGTTCGTTGGGATCGATCCTGGTTGCGCGGAGCGATCGCGGCATCTGTGCGATTCTGCTGGGAGACGATCCGGACAGGCTGGCTCGCGACCTGCAGGACAGCTTCCCCCACGCCGACCTGATCGGCGGCGATACCGATTTTGAACAGCTGGTCGCGAAGGTGGTCGGGTTTATCGAGGCACCGGGCATCGGGCTGGATCTTTCGCTGGATGTGCGTGGCACAGTTTTTCAGCAACGGGTATGGCAGGCGCTGCGTGAAATTCCCGCCGGTCGGACGGTCAGCTATACCGATATCGCCCGGCGCATCGGCGCGCCCCAGGCAGTACGGGCAGTGGCGGGGGCCTGTGCGGCCAACCTGCTTGCAGTGGCCATTCCGTGCCATCGCGTAGTGCGTCATGATGGAGCCCTGGCTGGGTATCGCTGGGGTGTCGAGCGCAAGCGTGCCCTTCTCGATAAGGAAGCCGGCGGGGAGGCAAATGATGAGGCGCAGGCATGATCAACCCGGCGCAGAGAACAAGGGATATGACAGGCGGGGGGTTTGCCAGCAGGCTGCATGCACTCGACTGGGACCGGGTAGAGCATGATCTGGATGCGCGGGGATCCGCGGTAATCGAAAAGCTCCTCACGCCTGCGGAATGCGCCACGCTGACTGCGCTCTATCCGGAGGAGGGCATTTTCCGCAGCCGTATCGTGATGGCTCAGCACGGGTTCGGGTGCGGAGAGTACAAGTATTTCCGCTATCCGCTTCCTGATATCGTTTCGGATTTGCGCACCGAGGTTTATCCGCGCCTGGTTCCACTCGCCAATTGCTGGAACGAGGCGATGCGCGTGGATATGCGCTATCCGGCGAAACATGCCGATTTCATCGAGCGCTGTCATGCCGCTGGACAGGTTCGACCGACTCTTCTGCTGCTGCGGTATGGGCCGGAAGACTATAATTG
>CAZYYR010000056.1:0-11892 GCA_964651465.1 uncultured Nitrosospira sp. | reverse complement strand
AGATTCTGGCCCGGCTTGCGCTTGTCCTGCACACACCAGCGCATCCCCAACTGCCGTGATCCGCGCTTGTATTCATCACTGGTATAGCCTGCATCACCTGGCCTCGTCCTGCTCTCGCACCAGCCTGGGCAGGACGCTGATGTCGGCCTGGTTGGCGGCAGTGACTGCAACACTGTGCACCGCCCCCGAATCCACGTCCGCTCCGATATGCACCTTCATGCCGAAATACCACTGCTTGCCCTTCCGGGTCTGATGCATTTCCGGGTCACGGCTCTGTTCCTGGTTCTTGGTCGAACTCGGAGCATGGATGATGCTTGCATCCACCATGGTGCCTTTGGATACCAGCAGTCCCTGATCCTTGAGGCGAGCGTTGATCTCGTCAAGCAATACCACTGTCAGATCGTGCTTCTCCAGCAGATGCCGAAAGTTCAGTATCGTGGTCTCGTCCGGCAGGGCATCGGTCACACTACTGAAACCGGCAAAGCGGCGCATGCTCTCGATCTCGTACAGGGCATCTTCCATCTGCCGATCCGACAGGTTGAACCAGTTTTGCATGCAGTAGATGCGCAACATGTTCGACAGCGCCATGGGCTGACGCCCGCGCCGCCCGCTCCTGGGATAATGGGGCTCAATGCAGGACAGCAGCGCTGACCAGGGCACGACCACGTCCATCTCACTCAGGAACATCTCCCGGCGGGTCTGACGTTTCTTGCGCGCATAATCAAGATCGGCAAAGGTGGTTTGGCGAGGCATGGCGTATATAAAAAATTGTCGGAATGCCGCTATTATCTCAAATCTGGCTATTTGTTCAGCGCTTCCTTTAGATAGCTCATCGAACTTCCACGGGAGACATCTAGCATGCCCAACCAACGTACTTGTTTTATAACCCATGCGGGGCCAGGTTATGGCACGAGCTTATATTTCATCACTGCCCATTGGGTAATACGCTGCTCTGGAAATTCCGCGGGAAATAGAAGAAAGCCAACAACATTTATACGTAAGCGGGGGATCGTCTATCAATCGCCTGGCATGCCTAATACAACTGTTCCGACTCTAAACTACACGCCATTAGAAGGCGCGCATCAAGGTAATGTTATCGTGAGAATCTTAGGTGAATTTGGTATGAATAGAAATGTCGTGCCACCAGAGTGGGTTGCTATTAACGGAGTGGCATGGGAAGTAGCATGTGATGAAATCGATGCTGCAATGGCTTATGCTAGAAAAACCCAGTCTGAGAGAGCAAGTCGCGAGATACATTTAGCAGGGAGAAAGAAGCCGCGAGATTTTGAGCAAGATTAATGCTTGCAAATAGATTGTCTAATCGATTTCTCGCTAATTTTGTGATTTATTTCAAGCTTGAGAGAGCGCCTAACAAGGTGCTGCAGGCCTTGATCTGCATTAGGAATTCAGGGCCAGACAGGAAGTGAGTTTTTCGGCAAACTTGACCTTGGGAAAGGAGGGCTGTTTGCCATGAAGAAGAAGTGGTTTTCAATAGAACAGATCGTAGCGGTATTGAAGCAGGTGACAGGCCGGATATGGCCCACATGAAGTCTGTCAGCAGTACTCAGTTCTTGATCAGGCGGATGCTTCGAAACCAGCCTCCCGCCAGCACAGGCACATCCGCTTCCAGCTTCAACTGGGGAACTGCGGCGAGCAAATCCTCGAATACGACGTCCAGCCGCGTGACGAGATGCCGGGAGAGAAGGTTCAAGGAGCGCCTCAACCATGCCGTCTCGCCCGGTTTGAGGAATTTGTCGAGTATGAGCACGGTGCCGCCAGGCTTCAGCACGCGCGCGGTTTCTTTCAGGCAGGCGCGTCCATCGGGAACAATGGCCAGGATCAGGTGCAGCACCACGTAGTCGAAACATTCGTCCGCGAACGGCAACGACATGCTGTCACCCTGCACCAGATGCGCATGCAGGCTTCCCGTGCGCGTTGCTGCGCGGCGGAGCATCGCGGCTGTCAGGTCCAGCCCGACATAATAGTGGCAGGTTGGAAGATGAGGCAGATCGAGTCCCGAACCGATACCACTGATCAGGATGTCGAGATTCCCTTGCCGGGGCAATTGCTCCAGGCTGGCGGCGCGCAAGCCCACGCCTGCCGTCGCGAGCAGAGCGTCGTAAAACGGCGCGATGACAGTGTAGGAACGGCGCAGGGACATGGGTCCTACTGGGGCCGCGACTTGCGACCGCGTTTTCCGGAAGCAGCCGGAGACCCGGTCTTGACGGGGCTCCCCAGGGGGGGAGAGGGTGCCGGCTGGGTACGGTATGCATGGACGATCATGAGGACGCCCGCAACGATCATCGGCAATGACAGCCACTGGCCCATGCTGATGCCCAGGGTCATCACACCCATGAATCCATCCTCCGGTTCGCGAAAGAATTCGGCAAGGGAACGGAATACGCCATAGCCGATGAGAAACATGCCTGATACCGCGCCTACCGGGCGCGGCGCCGCGGAATAAATCCACATCAGCACGAAAAATGCCAGTCCTTCCAGCGCGAACTCGTACAGCTGCGAGGGGTGGCGCGGCAAGTTGTCGGCATATGGAAAAACCATGCCCCAGGACACGTCCGTGGGACGGCCCCACAGCTCGCCATTGATGAAATTGCCGATGCGGCCGGCGCCCAGCCCCAGCGGCACCAGCGGCGCAATGAAGTCCGTCACCGCCAGCCACTGCAGACGGTACTTCCTGGCAAGAAAAGCCATCGCGGTGATGACACCGAGAAAGCCGCCATGAAACGACATGCCGCCTTGCCAGACGGCGAAGATTTCCAGCGGATGCTCCAGATAATAACCGAACTGATAGAACAGGATGTGGCCCAGGCGGCCTCCCAGTATCACCCCCAGCACGCCGTAAAACAGCATGTCGTCGAGCATGCCGACGGTCACGGCGCCCTGCGGGTTCTGCCTGATGCGATAGCGCCCCAGCAGGATAAAAAAGGCAAATCCGGCAAGATACATGAGTCCGTACCAGCGTATGGAGAGCGGGCCAAGCTGGACGGCGACCGGATCGAACTGCGGGTAAACGAGCATGGGATTCGGCTTTTTTGAGGTAAAATGATGATCGAACCGGCTACAGGAAACAACAGGGAACAGGTGACGAAACATCGCGCGGAATACCGCGTCGCTTGCCCGCGAGACTCGGCATTCATTGGCAGGCATTGGTAGAGGGAGACCCGTCCCAAGCCCGGAATGAGCCTTCCCCGCCTGTATCCTGCCGGATAGAACAATTATACATAGCATCGGCCGTTCACCGCAGGGGAATGGAAAAACACAGCCACTCAACCAGCTTTCCTTTACTGCTTTCCACAGTTTTCCACGTTCTTAGGAGTATCCATGCCAGACAACCAACGCAGCCGGGCCATCACCCAGGGTGCGCAGCGCTCCCCCAACCGTGCGATGCTCCGCGCGGTGGGCTTTGGCGACCAGGATTTCGATAAACCGATCGTCGGGGTGGCCAACGGCTATTCCACGATCACCCCCTGCAACAAAGGATTGAACGAACTGGCGGTGGACGCCGAGTCCGCGCTGAAGGAGGCGGGCGCGATGCCGCAGATGTTCGGTACGATCACGGTATCCGACGGCATTTCGATGGGAACCGAAGGCATGAAATATTCGCTGGTCTCGCGCGAAGTGATTGCCGATTCGATCGAGACGGCGGTGCAGGCGGAAAGCATGGATGGAGTCATTGCCATCGGGGGTTGCGACAAGAATATGCCTGGCGCCATGATTGCCATGGCCCGCATGAATGTGCCAGCAATTTTCGTTTACGGCGGTACCATCAAGCCGGGCCGCTACAAGGGGCGGGACCTGACCATCGTCAGCGCTTTCGAGGCAGTGGGGCAGTATTCCGCACACCGGATCGACGAAAAAGAACTGCTCGAAGTAGAGCGCCATGCCTGTCCCGGCGCCGGCTCGTGCGGAGGCATGTACACCGCCAACACCATGTCGTCCGCTTTTGAAGCGATGGGAATGAGCCTGCCTTATTCCTCGACCATGGCGGCGGAAGATGACGAGAAGCGCGTGAGCGCCTCACGCTCCGCGGAAGTCCTGGTGGAAGCGATCCGGAAGCAGATCCGGCCGCGCGACATCATCACGCGCAAATCGATCGAAAACGCGATTGCCGTCATCATGGCCGTTGGCGGTTCGACCAACGCGGTGCTGCATTTCCTGGCCATTGCCCATGCGGCGGAAGTCACCTTGACTATCGATGATTTCGAACGGATGCGCGGGCGCGTGCCGGTACTGTGCGACCTGAAGCCCTCGGGCCGGTACGTCGCGACCGATCTGCACCGGGCGGGGGGTGTTCCCCAGGTCATGAGAATGCTGCTCGACCATGGCCTGCTGCATGGCGACTGCATCACCATCAGCGGCGCCACCGTGGCGGAAATACTCGAGGACATTCCTTCTGCGCCTCGCGCCGACCAGGACGTCATCCGTCAATGGGACAATCCCGTGTATGAGCAGGGCCATCTCGCCATACTCAAGGGCAATCTCGCCAGCGAGGGCTCAGTAGCCAAGATAACGGGGGTCAAAACGCCAAAGATTACGGGTCCTGCACGGGTATTCGAGTCTGAGGAGACCTGCATGGCCGCCATCCTTGCACGCGAAATTCAACCTGGGGACGTAGTCGTCATCCGCTATGAAGGGCCTCGCGGCGGCCCGGGGATGCGGGAGATGCTTTCTCCCACCTCCGCGCTCATCGGGGAAGGACTGGGCGATTCGGTGGGCCTCATCACGGACGGCCGCTTCTCGGGGGGCACCTATGGAATGGTGGTCGGTCACGTGGCGCCCGAGGCATTCGTCGGCGGCACCATTGCCCTGGTACATGAAGGCGATTCCATCACCATCGATGCCGAGCAGCGCCTGCTGCAGCTCAACATAGCCGGAGACGAGCTGGCGCGGCGCCGCGCCGAATGGAAGCCCCCTCATCCGCGGTACACGCGGGGGGTGCTGGCGAAGTATGCCAAATGTGTCTCCAGCGCCAGCCGGGGTGCCATCACGGATTAGGGCCGGTCATGCCCAACCGTCTTGCCGGCGAAACCAGCCCTTATCTGCTGCAGCACGCGGACAACCCGGTTGAGTGGTACCCCTGGGGAGAAGAAGCACTGACTCTTGCGCAAACGCAGGACAAGCCCATACTGCTGTCCGTCGGCTACTCGGCCTGTCACTGGTGCCACGTGATGGCGCATGAGTGCTTCGAGGATGACGAAACAGCCGCGGTGATGAACCGGTATTTCGTCAATATCAAGGTGGACCGCGAAGAGCGTCCGGATATCGACCAGATTTATCAGGTCGCACTGTACATGCTGACCCGCCGTAACGGCGGCTGGCCGCTCACCCTGTTCCTGACGCCGGGGCAGAAACCCTTCTTCGGCGGAACGTACTTTCCCAAGATGCCGCGTCACGGCCTGCCGGGATTCCTCGAACTGCTACCGCGCGTCGCCGAAACCTATCGTGTTCGCCGGCCGGATATCGAACGGCAGAGCGCTTCGCTGGCAAGGTCGCTCGATAACCTGCTGCCATCGGAGGGCGAAGCAGTCCATGCCCATACAGAGGCGCCATTTCGCCAGGCGCTGGCAGAGCTCGAAGACCGGTTCGATCCGGAAAACGGAGGGTTCGGAGAGGCGCCGAAATTTCTTCATCCCGCGGAACTGGGCTTCTGCCTGCGCCGCTATTTCACCACCGGCGATGACAGAACCCTGCATATGGCAGCGTTTACCCTGCGGAAGATGGCGGAAGGTGGAATTCAGGATCAGCTGGGCGGAGGCTTCTACCGCTACAGCACGGACCCGTACTGGCGCATTCCCCATTTCGAAAAAATGCTGTACGACAACGGGCCGTTGCTGCAACTTTATGCCGATGCCTGGATCGCCATCGGAAACCCGCTGTTCCAGCGGGTGGTGGAAGAAACCGCCGGCTGGGTCATGCGCGAAATGCAGCCGGGAAGGAGCGAGAGCGCAAGGGGTTACTTCTCCAGCATCGATGCGGATTCCGAAAACAAAGAAGGCAAATTCTACGTGTGGGATCGCAATGAGATAAGGCATATTCTGCCTGCGGACGAATATGCCCTGGCCGCCCCTTATTACGGGCTCACGCGGGACCCGAATTTTGAGCACGAGCGCTGGAATCTCGAAATTGCCCAGCCACTGGAACAGGTCGCCGAGGCGGCGGGAATCGGCCCGGAAGAAGCCAGCCAACGGCTCGGTTCAGCCCGTGCCAGACTTTTCCTGGCACGCGAGCAGCGCGTGCATCCCGGCCGTGACGAAAAGATTCTTACCAGCTGGAACGGGCTCACGATCAAGGGAATGGCTCGTGCGGGCCGTGTGTTCGGACGCGATGACTGGGTTCAGTCAGCGGCCCTGGCAGCAGATTTCGTTCACTCCTCGTTATGGAAGGACAACCGGCTGCTGGCCACCTGCAGGGATGGCAAGGCGCACCTCAACGCCTATCTGGACGATTACGCCTTCATGCTCGATGGGCTGCTGGAATTGATGCAGGCAGCGTTTCGGCAGGCTGACCTGGATTTTGCGGTTGCGCTGGCCGACGTTCTGCTGGAACAGTTCGAAGATCTCTCTTCCGGAGGTTTTTTCTTCACCAGCCACGACCACGAAAAGCTGATACACCGTCCCAAGCCCGGGCATGACAATGCGACCCCCTCTGGTAATGGTGTGGCAGCCCATGCCCTGCAACGAATGGGCCATCTCCTGAACGAATTTCGCTACCTGCAGGCGGCGGAGCGCACGCTGAACCTGTTCCATGCCAGCCTGTCCCGATATTCCAGTTCCTGTTGCACCCTGCTGGCGGCGCTCGAGGAATCGCTTGCACCTCCGCAGATCGTTATTCTGCGTGGAACCGCGCCTGCTCTGGCAGAGTGGAAGAAAGCCTTGCGGCACAGCGCGCCCGATACCCTTGTGCTTGCGCTGCCGTCCGGACTCACTGGCCTGCCGCCCTCCCTGGACAAACCCGTACCATCCGGCAAGACTGTCAACGCCTGGGTCTGCCACGGCGTTAAATGCTTGCCGCAGATATCCGACTTGCACGAATTGGTGCGCGTCTGCGAAATTAAAGGTAATATAGACTTCCCTTTCTATAATTAACGGATAAAAGGAGAGAATATGAAAGCTGTCTGGATGGGTATGGTTGCAGCCTCGGCCCTGGCGATGGTAGGCACAGTGGGTACGGCCCAAGCAAATGCCGATCTCGCCAAAAAGAGCGGCTGTACGAATTGTCACACCGTTGATAAAAAACTGGTCGGGCCCGCGTTGAAGGACATCGCAGCCAAGTACAAGAGTGACGCGGCCGCCCAGGCCCGTCTGGAAGAGAAAGTGAAGAAAGGAAGCCAGGGAGCCTGGGGGCCCATTCCGATGCCACCCAATCCCAAGGTCTCCGACGCCGATGCAAAAACCCTGGTGCAGTGGATCCTGTCCCTCAAATAAATCGGGGTTTGACGGAAAAAGCCGGCGTGCCCCCGCCGGCTTTTTGTTTGCCAGCCGAAATGGAAGCTCATGAATCATCGAATGCGCAAAGTCATGCCGGACGATAAACCTGCTCCTATCGCCTTCTTCACCTTCCGTCCGCCTCTGCCGCCAATATCGCGATGAAGGATGGACTGGTTCTGGTTCGCGACCAATCTGATTAGCGCCTTCCTGCTTCCGCCATTCAACCTTATCCTGGCGGGGGCGGGAGGAATCGCGCTCCTGAAACATCGACCCCGGCTGGGCACGATCCTACTGGCTGCGACGCTGGCCCTGCTTTATCTGCTCTCTGCTCCCATCGTCGCCGATGCCCTGTTGCAGAAGCTGGAAACCCCTCCTGCATCCGGTCTTCTCGATAGCGACGTGCAGGCCATCGTCGTGCTGGGCGGGGGGACCTATTATCGGGCTCCGGAGTATGGCCCAGCGGATACCGTAGGGCGGTTTACGCTTGCACGCGTTCGCTACGCCGCCTGGCTGCATCGCCGCACAGGCAAACCCATACTGGCAGCAGGCGGGACACCCGCAGGCCCAGGCACCTCCGAAGCAATGCAAATGAAAGCGGTACTGGAGGAGGAGTTCCAGGTGCCGGTCGGATGGACAGAGGAAACCTCGGCCACTACCCGCGAAAATGCCTGCAAGAGCTTCGCCATCCTGGGAAAGCAAGGAATCAGGCGTATCGCGCTGGTAACGCATGCATGGCACATGCCAAGGGCGGCGAAGGCATTTGAGCAGGCCGGGTTCAGTGTCGTTCCTGCTGCCACCGCTTACACCACCCGCTCCACAACCGGTGCAACCGATATATTCGTATTCATTCCCGCAGCGGGCGCGCTGCAGAAGAGCAGTCTGTTCTTTCATGAAGTCATCGGCATGCTCTGGTACCGGCTCATGCCTCCATGCAGGTGACTCAGCGTCTCCTGCTGTTTTTGCGGCGGCGGAAACGGCCTTCTCGCGCAAGGCGCCACCCTCCGCCACGAAAGATTAGAATATCAGCTCGAATTCTACGGAAAGGAACGACGGTGAAAGCACGTATCGAATGGAAGGATGGAGCGAGCTTCCTGGCAGAATCAGGCAGCGGTCACGCTGTGCTGATGGATGGGCCGCCGGAAGCAGGTGGAAAGAATCTCGGGCCGCGGCCGATGGAAATGCTGCTGATGGGAACCGGGGGTTGCGCGGCTTTCGACGTGGTACTCATTCTCAGAAAAGGCCGCCAGGATGTCGGAACGTGCAAGGTTGAAATCGAGGCGGAAAGGGCGCAGCAGGAACCCAAGGTGTTTACCCGCATCCATTTCCACTTCGTCCTCACGGGAAAAAATCTGAACCCCTCGCAAGTGGAACGGGCAATCCGGCTTTCCGCCGAGAAATACTGTTCCGCCTCGATCATGCTGGGAAAAACAGCGGAATTGACGCACGATTTCGAGATCGTGGAAGAATGATACATCTGCGCCAGTGAGGCTTTAATCAGTGCTTCCTTAACCTGCAGGGATGCCTTGTCGCTCAGCCGGTCATACCCAGTAGGCCGTCCTCGTCATGATTTTCGACCCCAGCTTCATGATCAGCTTTACGGGCTCCGGCAGATCGGCTCCGCCCTGGGCAGCAGCCGTAGTCGCGTGGCCGGCTTCATCGATCTGCATCTGGGTAAGAATAGCGCGGCTTTTTCCATCGCCTTGCGGCAGCCGCTTCAGATGCCCGGCGAGGTGAGCAGTCACCTGGCGTTCGGTTTCCGCAAGAAAGCCAAGGTTCCACTTGTCCCCAAGCATGCCCGCAAATGCGCCGATCGCAAATGACCCTCCGTACCAGAGCGGGTTCATGATGCTCTTTCGCCCGCCCAGTTCCGCGATACGCCGTTCCGTCCAGGCAAGATGTTCGGTTTCTTCGCGTGCCGCCTGACCCAAGGTACGCTGCACCTCGGCGTTGCGCGCGGTCATTGACTGCCCCTGGTACAGCGCCTGTGCGCAGATCTCGCCCACATGATTGACGCGCATCAGAGCGGAAGCCTCCCGCTTCTCCCAATCGTTGAGTTGCGCTTCCGGCAACTGGGTGCCGGGGACAGGCCGCAGTGTCTGCGCCGGCACCAGCAGCGTGCGCAGGGCGCGATCGAAACCAATGATGAATTTGTCGATGTTCGGCATGAGCATTTTGCGATAAGACCCTTACAAACGGACGGTCGTCATTGTATACCCCATTTTATACCCATTTGGCGCGCTATCAGTGTCACGGGATGCACGACTTCCATCTCCGCGCCCGTTTCCTGCGTTTCACGCAGTCCGCCGGCTATATGCATGGCGCAGCCTACGTTGGAGGTGGCAAGGTAACGGGCGCCGCTTTCCCCCAGGGCGGCAATCTTGTCACGCAGCAACGCTCCGGATATCTCCGGCTGGTCAAGGAAATACATGCCCGCCGCACCACAGCATTGGTCATTGCCGGCCAGGGCAACAACCTCAGCGCCAGGAATGCGCCTGAGCAGCGAGTAGGCATGCGCCGAGCCGCGCAGCACGTTCCTCAAAGTGCAGGGTTCGTGCACGGCGATCCTGCATGCGAGCGGCGCGAGCTTTACGTCCTCCCACCCTTCGGCCTGCGCCAGGAACGCGCTGATATCCATCACCCTGGGCAGAATGCGTTCTATGGAGCCGCTGGCCCGGAAATTTCCGGCGGAGGCTTTTCTAGCGGTCTGCACCCCAGGGGGCTTCCCGGAGGATGGCGATGTGAGGGAAGCCCATTCAGCCAGCTGTATGCCGCAGCCCGACGCCGTGCTAATCACTGTTTTCAGATTCAACGCGCTGAAAGCGTTCGCGTTTGCATGCGCCAGCTCGGCAGCTGCCGGCAAATCGCCTGCATGCTGGTGCAGCGCGCCGCAGCAGGTCTGGGCGGGCGGCACGTGTACGGTGTAACCCAGTCGATTGAGCACGAATATCGCCGCGTTCAGCGTTGCCACATCCGTCAGGCGCGCCACGCATCCGAGAAACAGGCCGACTTCACCACGGCATCGGCCCGCTGCAGGATAAACCGCCGCCCACCCTCCCTTTGGATGCGTTCCGGCAGGAGGGGTGAGCGGCTTGCCGACAAACGGCAACTGCGCCTCCAGCAAAGCCAGTCTGCCTGCCCTGAAGAGCGGCAGCTTGCGCATCCATTTCTGCAAACCGCTGCGCCGGTAGAGACGCAGCAGCGGACGCAGGGCATCGATACGCGCCGGCCTGGCGACCAGCTCCCTTTTCAGCCATTCCTGCAAGCGGGATTGCCGGGTGGCGCTCTTTCCCTGGAGGAGGCCGGACGGGGATGTTTTCATCATGGCACGCGCCTCATCCATCAAGTCGCCGAAACGGACATGATTCGGGCATGCTGCCTCGCAGGCACGACAGGTCAGGCAGCGATCCATGTGCAGCTCGAAACGCTCGTTCATGGGAATGCGCCCCGTGGCCACACCGCTCATCAGGGCAATGCGTCCGCGCGGCGAATCGGCCTCGGACAGCGTGATACGATACGTGGGGCAGTGCGGAAGGCACAGCCCGCACGCGACACAGTGCCCCGCTTCATCGCTTATCCGGGCGCGCAACGGGTCCAGGGAAAGATCGGGAGGAAGGTCAGACGGTTTCATGTACATCGTAGACCCGCTTCCGGCGAAGCCGTTCATGACCGATCCCGCTATCCGGAGAAACAGTAGCGGACGCCGGGAACATGCGGATCAATAAGCGGGACACAAACGAGAAGGCAGGAGCAGTTCTTGCCGTTTGCGCAGGGGGACTGGCGGATTGGCGAACAAATGGCGTTGTCATTCCCGGTGACGGGAACCCGGCATGCGCACGGTCCCGCATCGCCCAGTGAACAGACGAGATGGAAGGAGATGGAATGGGTCCGCTTCCGGATCAGCGCGTCCCGTATATGTAGCGCTCCAGTTCATGAATGACGAATTGCTGTCCCGCGATGGCATCCTTGACCAGGTCGCCGATGGAAACAATGCCGATGACCTCGCCGTTCTCGAGCACCGGCAAATGGCGTACCCGCATCTCCGTGACCAGCGCCATACAGTCCTCGCCCGTATAGTCCGGGCTGACATACGCCACCTGCGAAGTCATGATTTCCCGTACCGGGATATCCCGTGCGGGACGATCCAGACGGTGTGTCTTGCGGGAATAGTCCCTTTCGGTAATGAGGCCGGTCAATTTTCCGTCCTGCAGCACCACCAGTGCGCCAATATTTTTTTCAGCCATCAGTTGCAGCGCATCGTACACGGACTTATCCGGTTCGATACTTGCAACCTCAAACCCCTTGCCTTGCAGTAACTGTCTTACGGTCGCCATGCCTCCTCCAGCGTCGGTTCGAATGGCCCGAAAGATTTCTGTCGGGCTCATCCAATCATAGCATGGCGCAAGGCCGCGAGCAGGTTCCCGCATTGCGGAAAGAAGCCACGGTATCC